>JBAXPT010000125.1:0-5971 GCA_037132095.1 Actinomycetes bacterium | reverse complement strand
GAGCGACACCGACAGGTACACAAGAGTCGCTACTTCAAATCATGGACCGATCTAGATGGGTCGTTCAATGTAAGAGGACGCATGACTGCTGCTAATGGCGCGCTAGTAATGGCAGCGCTAAAGCCAATACAGGATGAGATCTTTAAGGCGGCTCGCAAGAGTGGTGAGCATGAGAGACCAGAGGCCTATGCCGCTGACGCTCTCATGGTGCTCTGCGAAAAGGCTAATGATGCCGCCTTGGGGTCAAACGCAGTTGCGAGTACAGCAAAAACAAGGCGCCCTAACGCTGTAATGAATATTCGCGTCGACATAGATGCACTCAAGCGTGGACGCACGATAGGTGGCGAGGTCTGCGAGATCGCAGGCGTCGGACCAATACCAGTAGCGACTGCGACAGCGTATTTAGGAGAAGCATTCTTAAAGCTCCTCATTCTCGATGGCACGGAGATAAAGACAATCGCTCACATGGGGCGCGCATTACCAGCAAAACTGCGCACCGCCATCGAGGAGCGAGACCGTCTCTGCCAGGTACCAACATGCGATATGAGCATTGGCCTAGAGATAGACCACATCGTACCCTTCGCTGAGGGTGGGCCAACCACTTTTGAGAACCTTGTACGCCTCTGCAAACGACACCACCTCCAAAAAACACATGACGGGTACAGACTCCTAGAACGGGTACCTGGAGCAAGCAGCGGAGTGGGTCAACTCGCCTCCGAGCCACGGTGGGAATGGAGACCACCGAGATGTAACGATCCAGTACCCAACCGAGATATTGACCTAAGTGATACCGGCTGAGAGCGATCGCGCCTTTTGCTCCTAGTCTGTAGAACGCATGCCTTCCGAACTACCTGCAGAATCAACTGCCGATCTGCTCCCATCTAAGCCTGCCGCCGCTTTAAGTGGCGCCGTCGGAGTAGGGGTAGCCATTGCTGTTGGAGAAATAGCCTCCAAGGCTCTTAGTGCTGACCCATCCCCTCTCTATGCGGTCGGCGGCGCATTTATTAATCGCTTTGCCGGGAGCCTCAAAGACATTGCGATACAGCTATTCGGCAAGAACGACAAGACCGCACTAATTGTTGGAACCGTCATCATCTCGCTATGCATCGGAGCATTTATCGGTCTAGGCGCACGCCGTCGGCGGTGGCTTCCTTTGTTGGCGTTTAGCGCCTTTGGAGTATTCGGGGCCTGGGCGCAGACCGTGCGAGCAGAGGTTGGGATTCTCGATGCCTGCCTTACTGCTATCTATGCGGTGGCGATCGGCGTCGCCTGTACTCACTGGCTTCTGCACTTAGCAACGCCGAGACTTCGCACGAATCTCTCGGGACAGGGACAGGCACCCTCAGCAACATCGCCAACCTCGCCAACACAATCAGGCCCGGAGGAGCGAGAAGACGCCTCACTCCCATCACGCAGAGTATTTCTCGGGGCAGCAGGCGGGTTAATCGTCTTGGCCTACGCAGGGATGAAAGTCGCCGGAGCGATAGCAGGCGAAGACGTGATCGCCGCGGTAAAGAACATTCGCATTCCGCGTCCGTTTCGCAGGCGAGCACTCCCCGCTATTCAACCCTTCAAAGTAAGCGGCGTAGCAGAGTATGTAACCCCGACATCTGAGTTCTACAGGATCGATACATCCCTGCGGACACCTAACGTCGACGCATCTACCTGGCGACTCAAGATAAGAGGCTTGGTCGATACCCCGTTCGAGATTAGCTACGCCGAGCTACTCGCAATGCCGAGTATCGAAGAGGTTGTAACACTTAGTTGTGTATCGAACGAGGTTGGGGGCGACCTAATTGGAAACGCGGTTTGGCAAGGAGTGCCATTATCAGACCTCCTTGAGCGCGCAGGAGTACAGGCCGAGGCTGAGCAACTCTTCTCCCGCTCGGTAGATGGCTGGACATGCGGCTTCCCGATCGAAGCAGCAGCAGATGGACGCGTCGCGATGGTTGCCTATGCAATGAACGGAGATCGCCTCCCAACCGCCCACGGATTCCCTGCGCGACTAGTGGTCTCCGGACTCTACGGCTACGTCTCTGCCACCAAGTGGCTTGAGAGTATTGAACTTACGACTTGGCAAGGCGCCAACGGTTTCTGGGTGCCGCGTGGCTGGTCTAAAGAAGGCCCCGTAAAACTGAGTTCACGAATTGATGTCCCGCGCTCCGGTTCGCGTGTCAAAGAAGGCATGTTTGCTCTCGGTGGTGTTGCATGGTCACCATCAATAGGAGTCGCATCCGTTGAGGTCTCTATAGACAATGGCCCATGGCAGGCAGCAGAGTTAGGAAATGTTGCAAGTGAACACACGTGGGTTCAATGGCGATTCGTTTGGAGCGCTACATCGGGAACCCACACCGCGAGAGTGCGTGCGACTGATCGAAACGGCAGCGCCCAAGTGACAGCGAATCAGGCTCCAGCACCAAACGGCGCAACTGGTCTGCACCAAATCTCTTTCAGCGTTTAGTGGCAGTCAGAGCATTCAAGAGTCTCGTCTAGAGCACCCTATCCAGCGCGCTGAAATGCGCATACAGAGTTAGAAGCGTGCAACTGACGCACTCTAAATCGTTCTAGATATCACATACCTGATAAGAGTTAGCCTAGATTGCATATCCGATCAAAGTTAACCTGTGGCGCATAGACCGGGGGAGTGTGGTGGACGCCGATAGCGCATTTCGGAGCCACAAATTGTATTTGGTAATTAAAGAACCCTTTGCTGCTGGATTTACCTTGATAGGTCACGCGCAAGCGAGGAAATGTACATGAAGCGGCGTTGGTCGGATCGCAGAGCGGATCACCATTCACGCGAGATGATCTAAGGGGCGTCTCCCAAACACTCCCGACAGTATTTGGATTGTCCCAGATCTGATCTCCGTCAACAACAAAACTATGCACACCTAGGTCAGAAGATCTTGCTCTGATTACATGCTCTTGAATTAGGCATACATCGGTGTCCGCTCGAACGCTATCCGGATAAGGGTTGTTCGGAAGCGGGGCATACCAACCACGCTGGCAGAATCTTATGGTGAGTTCAAGATCTAAGG
Organism: Actinomycetes bacterium; assembly: GCA_037132095.1. Classification (GTDB taxonomy): domain Bacteria; phylum Actinomycetota; class Acidimicrobiia; order IMCC26256; family IMCC26256; genus IMCC26256. Next base: position 2,933 of record JBAXPT010000125.1, on the reverse strand, counting down.
GCTGCCATTTGACTGCCCTGCTCAGAGTCGTCCTACAATTATTAGGGTCTGGTTCGCTGGAATCGATTGTTGTATACCTTCCGTAACCTCCAAGCGCCGTTCCTAAGGCAAAACTCGGTTTTGTACAGTGAGCCAGAGTCCCGGAGACTCCAGTCTTTGACTCCGAATAATCGATTTTGATGAAGCATTCGCCAAACCAAGTTCGAGCCGGATAGGCGCCTGCAATTTTTTGCGAATAGAAGTTGGACTCCAGGGGTTGCACTCCGGCGTATCGGGAGTCTCGTGGTGAATGGGTACAGGGATAATCATTCGCTAGGTTGAACGTTGATCCGTAGTTGCCGTTACTACTTGCGCCAGAGAGATCGGCTTTATTACTCCCTTGATTTATTACAAGCCATCCGCCCGCACCTAGTAATAAGAGGAGCGCAGCCAAGCTTGATAACAGCACACGCTTGCGCCTTCGAGACAGCCCCGGCGTTTGCTTCTCTGTACCGTCGTTCACATCTCACTCCATTCCTAGAACTAATGACAACGAGAGAATACGTGTTCACTTAATCCTTGACAATGTAACGAAACTACAATTTCAGAGGACCAAGGAGATGAAGGCCCAGGCGGGGCTACGGATTCCCTACTTGGCGCCTCAATCAAAGGCTTTTAGGTGGAGTAAAGCTCTCCGGCCATATCGTTTTTTTGTCCCAGATCACGCCGTTTAGGTTCGCACCTTCGAGTATCGCGTTCACGAGAAATGCCCCGCTGAGATCGGCACCAGTTAGGTCAGCATCGGCAAGATCAACCGAATTGAGATCGGCCTCAACCAGCAGAGCGTTAGTAAAATCTGCACCGGTGCAGTCAGAGTTGCAGAGGTGGGCATCTGAGAGGTCCGCTCCGACTAGTGATGCGCTTCGCAGCGATGCGGACTTCAAGCTCGCAGCCTTAAGCACCGCCCCACTTAGGTTCGCATTATCCATAGGCGCTCCGCGCAGTGTTGCAGCGGTTAAATCTGAGCCACTTAGGTCTGCCCCTGACAATTGAGCGCCCTCGAGGTCGATTCGTGTGAGGTTCATGCCGGAGAGTGATGCGCCTGTTAAATCTACTCCAGCGAGACTCGCCCAAGCCCTTAACTCGTGCCCGTTAACCAACATGAAGCACGCCTGCTCTGATCAGCTGTGTTCTAGTCAGCACTTTTCTATTCAGCAGTGTTCTAATCAGCATCGTTCTTCAAATCACGGTACTTATGGAATCTTCCAGAGAATTCACTCTGCTGCTCTTCACTCCATCGAACCGCTTCCCCACCAGGAAGAGCCAGGCATCGAGCCGCATGATCCTGCACCAACCGCGGCAGTTCTCCTTCAAAACCAAGGGAGCGCAATCCTTCCAGCCTTACGTAGAAGGGAATCAGAGCGGCCTCCGCTATTGAGGCTCCATCCCCTACTAGCCACCCAGTCGACACGAGCTTTGCTTCTAATTCCGTAAGTGCATTCACAAGTCGATCACTAGCGCGCCTGATGCTCTCCGGATTGACCCCGTAATAAATTGCGATCATCGGAGGAAAGATATTTTGATCTACCCAATGTGCTTCTTCGAGTGCAGCGCCTGAGAGAACTCCCACTGCAGAGTAGAGGCGCTCAAGAATCGGAATTGAGTCGGCGAGGTAACGACCCCCCTCTCGGATCATCGGGATCTCAGCACGTGGAGAGTTCACTACAAACTCTGCGGGGATAACGAAGTCCTTGGGGCGCACTGCAGTCGGGGGAACGTCTACGACTTCGTACTTAATCCCAAGTTGCACAAGTGCAAACTCGACCCGCACGGAGAAAGGGCATATCCAATGCCCAAATAACGCAACCGGCTCTTCTATCTCAGGCGATATTTCAGGTGATTGACTCACGGATTGCTTCCCACTGCACCCAAGAGCGCGTTCATACGAAGAGTGACTCGCAGCCGCTCCCGGCAAGTACTCCGTCAACCCACTCTCTATCGTCAGCACTTAAGCCTAAGTACGCGTCTCGTATCCACCTAATGGTCTTGCCTTGATATGCGAATGCCCCTTGGCGATACTCCGCTCCCCTGATCTCGCAGACGACCTCCTCCGCACCAGCTTTGAGGGCTGCCTCATTCGCAAGCATGAACGGCACGTAGGTTGATCCGATCTCATTAAAGAGCGGAGTAAGCGTCTCCATTGGGAGCTCAGCACGGCCATACCAACCCGAGTCACCCTCCACTCGCCACCACGAGAGGTCGTCAACACGATTAATCCATGAGTACACACGAGGCCCATGCAGTATGCATAGGTCAGTCGATGGGGGCTCAATAATCACTAATTGGCTTAACTGTCCGTAGAGGCCAAAGTCTGAACTCCCGGGGCGATCTCCAAGAATAAAGTCGTTGCCCTCAAGGTGTCTATGGAGAATCTCGAGCAGGCGTATATAACTCGACTCAATGACAGGCGCATTGGTCTCTGTGCTTCCGACAAGAGCGCGCCTACCCACCTGACGATCAACTATGTACTCCCCCATTCGCTCGAGGCGTTCGTCGGTAGCGTGTAGCCCAGGCCATACCGGCAGCAACTTGCGTGCGCGCTCTACGGATTCTCGCGGCGCCCAGCGATAGTGATACATCATCTTGGTTACCCACTCGTCGGCATAGTCCTCGATGAGGAGGTCTAGGAAGTGAAGGCCAGCGTCGGATGGCTTGAGACTGCGTTCCCTAAACATCGTCTCGAGGCGAGCGATCTGAGGAGTCGAGTCGACCATCACCTCGGTGACCTCGCCGGAGGCATCGGGGAAACCAAGCACCGGGATGATCGCAACCTTGGGCCTCGGGATACCTTGCTCATCGGCCGTACCCTGAATCGCCCATCGAAAAGGAATCTGGCGATACCTAAGGACCGCACGCATCTTGAGGGAGTAGGGCGAACCATATGTACCGACGAG
>JBAXPT010000124.1:0-5978 GCA_037132095.1 Actinomycetes bacterium | reverse complement strand
CGGCATCAAAAGAGGCTCTCCGGTCTCTATTGCATAGAGAGACTGCGGGCCGCCATGGGTGAGTTGTAACGCGATGCGAGCTCCATGTCGTTGAACACGCTGCGCCAACTCGGATATTCCTACGATGTGCTCATCATTATGAAGCGCCGTCTGATCGGCTGAGAAGGCTCCGCCTGGGTAAGTAACAGCTACTGAACCAACAATTATGAGTGCAGCCCCACCCCTGGCGCGCGCCTCGTAATAGTCGAGTTGACGCTTCGAGACAGTGCCGTCAGGGTTCGCGAGCGCATCCCCCATCGGCGCCATGAGGATGCGATTACGCAGAGCTAGACCAGCAATCTGTCCGGGGGCCATGAGAAACGGATATGAATTCAAATCAGTACCATCATTTCCCAGATCATTTCCCAGTTCATTTCTCAGATATCTCTCTCAGCATTTCCCATCCTTGCTGCAGGTGTGAAACTCTACGGGGAATGCTCTCAGGTTATCTCCACCCCAAGTTTGCCCCAGTCGCGCAAGAACTGCGCAGAGCGCTCGGCTACGGCAAGGGTGGCGTCGAGGCCGGGGGTGGTGCGGTTGCCATCTATCACCGCGGCGAGTTAGTCGCAGACATCTGGGGCGGTAAGCGAAATCTAGAGGGCGACGATTGGGAGCGCGATACCGTTGCGCTCTCTTTCTCAACAACCAAGGGCGTAGTTGCGACAGTCGCACATCGGCTTGTCGACCAAGGCCTGCTAGATGTGCATTCAGCGGTAGCCGATTATTGGCCCGAGTTCGGAACGGCCGATAAATCTGAGATCAAGGTAAGGCACATTCTCGATCACTCGGCCGGGATGCATTCACTGCGCGGTGTCGTTGATGACGCATTCGAATTGCTTGATTGGCAGACAACTACTGAGGCTCTTGCTGGCGCCTCTCCCGCATGGACGCCAGGGAGCAGGCACGGGTACCACGGCATCACATTTGGATTTCTCGTAGGCGAGGTGATTAAGCGTGTCACCGGTCTTACTGTTAACGAGGCCGTGCAACGCGAAGTAGTGGAGCCGCTTGGCCTTGACTCGATGAGTATCGGGTGGCCTGAAGAGCGTGCAGCAGAGCGTGCAGACCTGATAATTCGGCGCAGCCCTACGGAGCGTTTTGAGCCGGGGCTTGGGATGCTCGGGCGTATAAGTGTGCTGCGACCAACTCTCGAGGCGTTTGTTGTACCCCTCTTCACCGAGTTGATTGCGAGCGATTCTATTTACGGGGCCGAGCTACCTGCACTTAATGGCTGCTTCACGGCACGTTCGTTGGCCGGTATGTACTCGGTATTAGCGGATGGCGGACTGGGGCCGAATGGAGAGTATTTAAGCTCTGAGACGCTGAAGAACGCTACGACAATTCAGGAACTTAAGGTTCGCCCTGATGCGGTAGTGGGGTTCCCAATGCGTTGGAGACTCGGGTATCACATGGCTGCAACTAATCGGGGAATTTTGCCTGGAGGGTTTGGGCACTTTGGGTTCGGAGGATCTGGAGCGTGGGCAGACCCACTCCATGAACTCTCGGTTGCCTTTACGTGTAACCGAGTCGCTGGCACTCCGTTTGCAGATATGAGAATGCTTCGGATCGGTGCCGAGGCTGTGCGCTGTGCAGGACGCAATTAAGGCTTCGCTAATGGTTAACGGGTAGTCGTTATAAGTGGCTCAGGATGATGCGAATAAAGCGAGCATGACGCGATTAACGACGCTCTCAACTTGCTCTGACGAGAGTCCCTCTACAGCGTGAAGGAACTCAATCGACTCAAACGAGCAGGCAAGTTGGAGAGCGCTAACGAGTTCACTCGCGTCAGCCTCGCCTCTGCTGCCCAGTTCGTTCTCAAACTGCTCAGCCATTTGGATGCGCAGCAGGTCACGCCGCCTGCGCACAACACTTCGGAGTTTGGGGGATTGGTCGAATAGGTGCCTACTGCCGCGAACAATTGGTGCGGTCTCTACATAGATGCGCATGCGTTGAGAGACCAAAGCAGAGCAACGCTCTTCGCGTGTTCCCGATGAATCTGGCGCCTCGTGAAGGTCGCCGATGCGCTCCCATTGCTGGGCGACCGCAATCTCAATTAACGAGTCGATATCCTCGAAGAGGCGAAATACCGTTCGAACGGATACGCCTGCGCGCTCTGCCACAGCAGCTGCGCTCGGCCTCCCCGCGTTCTCTCGGTATAGGTCGAGGAGGGCCTCAACTACGAGATCGTGGCTTCGCTGAGATCGTGCTCGGCGGCCGTCTACCAACTCAATTGAGGCATCCCCAATCTCGGATAAGGAGGCATCACTGCTCTGTCTCGCTGCTGCTTGAGTCTCCATGCCCGTGAGAATAGATAATTGCAGTCTGAGTGTCAATATCTATTGACACTCATATGCCAAGTTCTCTACGCTCCTATGCGATGCCAACTCGAAGGTCCCACGTCATTGTCAAAGGAGCCCCCGATGAGGTCTGGGGGCTCATTCGCGACCCGCTCGGCTGGAACCCTTGGTTCCCTGAGATGGGGGAGTCGAGCATGGAGGGCGATCTTCGGACCATCACGCTTCCGTCAGGCCTCTCGATTGTTGAGCAGATCACGACGGTCGATGATGAACTGCGCCGCTTTCAATACCGCATCGTTGAGAACTTCGTAATTAAAGATCACCTAAGCACGATCGATGTCTTCGATCTGGGCGACGGTAAATCCTTAGTCTCATACTCCCTTGAGATTCAGCCCGATGCGATGGCAATCATGCTCGGGTATGTAACCGGCCAAGCGCTGCTTCACCTGCGCGACATCTTCGAAGGAAAATAATCATGGGGCGCAGAATTCTTTTTGTAACTACCGACCAGCAGCGATACGACGGGCTTGGTTGTAACGGTGGGCAGGTCGCCGCTACACCCGTTATCGATGGGATAGCAGCAAGCGGTGTGCGGTTTGAGCGCGCACACCCGCAGAACGTTGTATGTATGCCGTCGCGCTCGACAATTATCACAGGGCAGCATGTTCATACTCACGGTGTCTGGATGAATGGTGTTCCACTCCCGATCGATGCACCGAGTGTTGCGCGCTACTTGAGAGAAGAGGGCGGTTATAGAACAGCGCTCCTAGGTAAGGCTCACTTCGAGCCGTTATTGGATCCGTTCCTTCAGTTCAAAGAGAACCAAATTGCAATGAATGACAGTTTCGGACCAATTCGTGGATTCGAGCACGCAGAGTTTGCAACACATGCGCCGCGCGGTTACTCGCACTACTCCCAGTGGATTGCAAAGAATCACCCTGACGTCGCAAATGGTTTCTATCCGGTCCTCAACTTCAGCCTTGAAGTAAACGAGGCAGGAGGAGGAGAGACAGGTGCTCCGCAGGTCTCAACGAACCCTGTCCCGAAGGATCAATACCAGACTGATTGGGTTGCCGACCGCACGATTTCCTGGCTCGACTCGCTCGATGCAGAGGACGATTTCTTCTGCTGGATGTCTTTCCCTGACCCTCATCACCCCTGGGACCCGCCCGCTTCAGAGATTGGGCGCGTCAATTGGCGTGACCTTGATCTACCTCCTGGCTACCCACAGGATCGTGCAGAGCGCGAGGCGATTCTCGATGCGAAACCGATTCACTGGCGACGCTGGTACGACGGAACTCTTGTATCCAATTACGAGGCCCCACGCGATTGGGTCCCTGCCACTCTGACCCCGGACCAGATTCTTGAGATCAATGCCCGTGTGCATGTGAAGAACATGCTTATCGACGAGGCCCTTGGGCGTGTCATGGCGCTCATTGAGTCGCGGGGATGGACCGACTCGACTGATGTCATCTTCACTACCGATCACGGCGAGTTCCAAGGCGATTACGGCCTGCTGTTCAAAGGTCCATACCACGTCGATTCCCTTATGCGCCTCCCGATGATCTGGCGTCCGGCAAAGAACGCGGGGGCAGTGCCTGCGGTAGTAAAGGCACCAGTTGGTTTGATCGATCTTGCACCGACGTTCTGCGAGATAGCGGGCCTGCCTGTACCAGAGTGGATGGAGGGGAAGCCGCTTCCACAATCGGATGCGGCCGCAGATGAGCAAGGGCGCGAACGCGTTCTTACCGTCTGGGACAGCGTGCACCCCAATGGCACACGGATCCACCTCCGCACTATCTACCGTGACGGCTGGACCTGTACCGCTGCACTCCCTGGGACTGTCCATGACGGGACCGAGGGCGAGCTCTACTGCCACGCCGACGACCCTCTACAGCGCGTGAATCGTTGGGATGACCCATCGGTTCGGGCACTACGTGATGACCTTGTTGCCGACTGCTTTGAGAACCTGCCCACGTGGGAAGAGCCCCATATGCAGATAGCAGCCCCCGTCTAAATCGCTCCGCCTAAATTGGGTAACCTGCCCACCATGGCTGATCTTGTTATTCGTAACGGCTCGATTGTTGACGGCACTGGCGCTCCTTCTTATGTAGGGGACATCGCAATTGAGGGAGACCGGATAGTCGGTGTCGGATCGGTTGGCGACCTCTCCACATCCGGAGCGAGAGTCATTGACGCTGACGGACTAATCGTCACTCCAGGGTTCGTTGACATTCACACTCACTACGACGGCCAGCTCACGTGGGACCCGATGGTTGCTCCCTCCTCAGTCCACGGCGTCACCACGATTGCGGTTGGTAATTGCGGTGTTGGGTTCGCCCCTGCAAAGCCTGATAGTCACGAGTGGTTGATCGGCCTGCTCGAGGGTGTTGAAGACATCCCCGGTACTGCACTGGCTGAGGGCCTCACCTGGGACTGGGAGAGTTTCCCTGAGTACCTCGACTCGATCGAGGCGAAGCCGCACACAGTTGATGTTGCATCCCATGTTCCGCACTCGGCGTTACGCACGTTTGTGATGGGGGAGCGAGGAGCTCTGCATACAGAGGCGCCGAGTGATGATGAACTCGCTCAGATGGCGATGCTCCTTGGAGAGGCGCTGGATGCAGGTGCAATTGGTTTTGCAACATCGCGCACTGAGATTCACCGCACGAATACGGGTGAATATATTCCTACGCTTACCTCGTCTGAGAGCGAGTTGATGGCTCTTGCGGAGGTGATGCGTGGTCGAGCGTGGGGGGTTACGCAGCTCATATCCGATTGCTACCTAACTACCGATGATGACTTTGCTCGAACGGAGATGGACCTCATCGAGGAGTTTGCACGCGTCTCTGCACGCCCGCTCTCGTTTACTGTTCAGCAGCCCTATCACGCTCCTGAGCGGTGGCGTTACCTCTTCGATCGTGTTACTGATGCGCGATCTCGCGGTATTGATATAAAACCCCAAGTTGCAACGCGTCCGATTGGAGTACTCGAGGGGCTAGAAGCGACGGCCAATCCGTTCTTGTTCTGCCCATCCTTTGGAGCCATTGCGCAGTTGCCGCTTGACGAGAAAGTATCTGCGCTTCGAGACCCCGCCCTACGTGCACGCATCATGATCGAGCACTCAGAGTTAATGGCCGCTGTACCCGAAGGACTTCTTCGTCAACTCTCCGGTGGATTCGATGTCATGTTCAGGCTGAGCGACCCCGTCGATTATGAACTCGATGCAGGGGACTCGCTCGCCGCAGAGGCAAGCCGTCGTGGTATCGAGGCTGTTGATCTTGCATACGACACTCTCCTTGAGGATGACGGTAAGAGGCTTATCTATATACCTCTCTTCAATTTCGCTCACCACAACTTTGATGACATTGCGGAGATGATTTCATCGCCAAATGCGTTGTTCGGTCTCTCTGATGCCGGTGCGCACTGCGGTGCAATCTGTGATGGTTCATCAACGACCTCGTCGCTCGTCGTATGGGCAAGAGATCGTCGCCACGGCGAGCGTCTCCCAATTGAGTCGTTGGTACACGGGCACACACAGCGCGGTGCCGCTCACATGGGGTGGATGGATCGAGGTGTTCTCGCACCTGGATACCTTGCTGACATAAACGTGATTGACCTTGAGTCCCTAGCGTGTCGCCC
>JBAXPT010000123.1:0-6055 GCA_037132095.1 Actinomycetes bacterium | reverse complement strand
CGAATCATGCCAGCGGTTACAGCGTTTACGCGAACCTTTGGAGCAAACTCGACTGCCATTGTCTGCGTGAGGTTGAGTAGTCCAGCCTTTGCAGCACCGTAGGCCGCTGTATCGGGTGATGGACGCGTAGCGCTCACACTTGCAATGTTGATGATGCAGCCGCCCTCGGGCTGGTTCTGCATAACTGCGTTGGCCTGCTGCGAGCAGATCAGCGGCGCAATGAGGTTGAGGCTCACAATTGCAGTGGAGAATTTTGGAGAGGCGGTAGCCGTATCTGCAGGGGGAGCGCCGCCAGCATTATTGACGAGAATGTCGAGCCGCCCATAGGCGCCTATGACCTCTGCGATGATCGCCGCTACCTGCTCTGGGTCTCGAACATCGCCCTGTGCGAATACCGCAGTTCGCACTCCAGATCCCTCGGCAACGGCGACAGAACTCGTCGGGAGATTGTCTGGGGTACTCCGACCGCAGATCACGACCTCTGCCCCTGCATCGAGGAGGCACTCTGTGATTCCGCGGCCAACGCCACGGGCTCCGCCGGTGACTAGAGCAACACGTCCGGAGAGGTCAAGCGGATCAGGCATGGGGATAACGTAGCCCCTAGTCTGAACTGCACAGCATCTTGAGACGGCGACCCAGGGGGCGGCGAGCATTTATGGGAATAACCCAGAGCATTGACCAGGCGGGTATCGCCGAGGTTGTAATGAACAATCCGCCAGTAAACGCACTCAATGTTGCGGGCTGGTTCGAGCTCGCACGAATTATTCGTGAACTCGGGGAGAACCCGGAGGTCCGGGTCGTCATTCTGCGCGCAGAGGGGCGCGGATTCAACGCTGGAGTCGACATCAAAGAGATGCAGGCGACTGAGGGCTTCGATGCGCTCATAGCGGCGAACAAGGGATGCTTCGAGGCCTTTGCAGCCGTCTACGACTGCGCTGTTCCCGTAATCGCTGCGGTCAATGGCTACTGCCTAGGTGGTGGCATCGGGCTAGTTGGTAACGCCGATGTCATCGTTGCATCAGACGATGCAACATTTGCACTCCCAGAGGTCGACCGCGGTGCCCTCGGTGCTGCGACTCACCTTGCCCGGCTAGTTCCCCAGCACCGGATGCGATCGATGGTCTATACGGCTAAGTCGATTACAGCTCAGGAACTCCTTCACTTTGGGAGCGTCCTTGCAGTTGTTCCGCTCGCCGATCTTCGTGAGGCAGCCTTCGAGGTTGCACGCGATATCGCAGCCAAGAGCCCGACAGTGATGCGCGCTGCAAAAGCCTCACTCAATGGCATCGACCCCATTGATGTCAAGCGTTCTTATCGGTACGAGCAGGGATTCACGTTTGAACTAAATCTCTCCGGAGTTGCGGACGAGGCACGCGATGCCTTCGTTCAGAAGCGCGACGCCGAATTTACCGAGTAACTCAGAGCAAAGCGGAGTATTGCGTGGCAGATAAACGAATTACCGAAGAGGATGTAGTCGCGGAATTACGCGACGGCATGACAGTAGGAATCGGTGGCTGGGGTTCTAGGCGCAAGCCGATGAGCATTGTCCGTGCGATTGCGCGTTCCTCCCTTAAAGACCTCACAATTGTCTCTTACGGAGGCCCGGATGTAGGTGTCCTCTGCGCAACCGGCAAGGTTGCGAAGGTTGTCTACGCGTTCTGCTCACTCGACTCGATTCCGCTCGAGCCGCACTTTCGTAAGGCGCGTGAGGCGGGCAGCATCTCCACTCTTGAGATGGATGAGGGGATGTTCCTCCTAGGGCTTCAGGCTGCAGCATGGCGTGTGCCCTTCTTGCCGACGAGAGTAGGCCTCGGCTCGAGCCTCATGGACCAACCCGAGATCCGAACGGTTAAGTCTCCTTACGCCGACGCAGAGGAGTTAGTCGCCGTACCGGCACTAAATCTCGATGCTGCGATTGTTCATATGAATCGTGGCGATGCTCGCGGTAACGGTCAGTACCTTGGTGTGGATCCATACTTCGATGATCTGTTCCTGATGGCAGCAGCGCGACGCTTTATGTCCGTTGAGAAAGTTGTAACGACCGATGAGTTGATCGCTGGCGGACCGCTCCAGAGCCTGCGTATTAATCGCTTAATGACAGATGGAGTAATTGAGGCCCCATTCGGCGCACACTTCACTCAGTGCCCGCCAGATTATGAGCGCGATGAAGAGTTTCAGCGGGAGTATGCAGCCTCGGCAAAAGACCCAGATGCGTGGATTGCATTTCGCACCAAGTACATCGATTGCGGCGATCACGCTGAGTACAGAAGGGTGGTCGGGCTATGAGCAACGTAACTCGAGCCGATTATTGCGTAATCGCTGTAGCGGAGACTTTTCGTGGCGATGGCGAGATCATGGCAAACCCAATTGGAACGATTCCGATGATTGGAGGGCGACTCGCTCGCTCAACCTTCGAGCCTGATCTCGTAATGACCGACGGCGAGGCGATGCTTGTTGCAAATGCATTGCCGGTCGGGGTTGAGGGTGTAGAGAAAGTTGTCGAGGCGTGGAACCCGTATCGCTCGATGTTTGATGTTGTCTTCTCTGGGCGTCGCCACGTAATGATGGGCGCGTCTCAGATGGATCGCTTCGGGAATCAAAACTTTGCATGCATTGGCCCAATGGATAAGCCCAAGGCTCAGTTACTCGGTTTTAGAGGCGCACCTGGAAACACGATTCAGAACAAGACTTCCTTCTGGATACCTACCCACTCAGTGAAGGTATTCGTTGAGCGTGTTGATGTGGTAACAGGGGTTGGGTATGACCGCGCTAAAGCGCTCGGGGCTGCAGGGAGATTCCATCGCCTCGGCCACGTAGTCACAAACCTAGGTGTGCTCGATTTCGAGACTCCCGATAACACGCTGCGGATTAGGTCTCTACACCCTGGAGTTAGCGCAGATGATTTGGTAGCGGCGACGGGGTTTGATCTAGTGGTACCTGATGACATTCCAGCCACGCGTGCGCCTACCGATATCGAGATGGAGATCATCAATACTCTTGACCCGCGAGGGCTACGTGGGAAGGAAGTCCCTGAGTGAAGGCTTTAGAGACTGATGCCTGCAGACTCTTTGGAGTTAAGTATCCAATTGTTCAGACCGGAATGGGTTGGGTAGCAGGGGCGCGCCTCACTGCGGCCACCAGCGCGGCAGGCGGACTAGGGATTCTGGCCTCTGCAACTATGACCTACGACGAATTAGTCACTGCGATTCACAACGTAAAAGAGCGTACGGATAAATCCTTTGGAGTCAATCTCCGCTCTGATCAATCAGACGTTGATGACCGCATCGCACTGATTGTGCGCGAGGGCGTCAAGGTTGCATCCTTTGCCCAGGCACCAGGCGAGCGACTTGTGAAGATGCTTAAAGATCAGGGTGTCGTTGTGATGCCAACAATTGGCGCACCGCGTCATGCTGAGAAAGTTGCGAAATGGGGAGTAGATGCGGTCATCGCACAGGGAGCGGAGGGTGGCGGTCACACGGGAACAGTGCCTACCTCGCTACTAATCCCGGCGGTAACACGCAGCGTTGATATCCCTGTTCTTGGAGCCGGTGGCTTCTCAGATGGTCGCGGTTTGGTAGCAGCCCTCGCCTGGGGCGCAGCAGGTATTGCGATGGGGACACGATTCTTGCTCAGCGCGGAGAGCACAGTCCCTGAGGATATAAAACGTCGTTACCTCGCGGCGGGCATTAATGACACCATCGTGACAAAGAGTGTTGATGGGTATCCGCAGCGAGTCATTCGTACTGAATTAGTAGACCACCTCACTGGTTCGGGGCGTCTTACTGCATTGCCTCGAGCCGGCCTCAATGCACTTCGATTCCGCTCAATGACAGGCATGTCGGTTGGGGCATTATTACGCGAAGGGCTTGCGATGAAAAAGTCAGAGGGCTTGACCTACGCTCAAGTAGCCATGGCAGCCAATGCGCCAATGCTCACCAAAGCAGCGCTTGTCGATGGTCGTATTGATGCCGGAGTTCTCCCGACAGGGCAGGTTGTCGGCGTGATTGATTCACTCCCCACAGTCGCTGAGATCATTGCAAGTGTGGTCGCAGAGGCCGAAGAAACAATCGCTCGCTTGAGCGGCGCAGTCCCCGGAGTTAAGCCCGGAGTTAAGCCCGGAGATAGCGCTCTAGGAGGCTTGAGTGAGTAACGCAGAGTCGCGGAACAAGAGTGATCACAAAACATCCAACAAAACGCAGGTAGCCGCGATTGAGGGTTGGATGACGACCGATGGTGAGGCACGACTCGTAGGTGGAAGGGGAGCAGAGACTGGCTCCTATTTCTTCCCGAAGAACATGGCCTTCTCTCGGAACCCCTCCGCCCCCTCAGAGGAGATCGCCGAGGTGCAACTCTCTGCTCGCGGCCGCGTTTGGTCCTGGACTACGAATCACTACCAGCCTCCTGCTCCCTACATGCCAGCCGATCCGTTCGTTCCCTACACAGTGCTCGCAGTTGAACTCGATGAAGAGCGCATGGTTGTGCTCGGGCGACTCGCTCCAGACTGCGACCCATCAACCCTCAGCTCGGGAGCCGAGGTCGAGGTTGAGCGTGGAGTGCTCTACGAAGACGACGATAACCAGTACATGGTCTGGCAGTGGAGACCAGTCGCTACGGAGGATGCACGATGAGTGTTGGGGAGGTCGCAGTACTTGGTGTCGGTATGCACCCTTGGGGTAAGTGGGGGCGCAACTTTGTTGAGTACGGAGTTGTGGCTGCTCGCGCAGCGCTTGCGGATGCCGAGGTTGATTGGCGAGACATTCAGTTCGTTGCTGGTGGCGAGACAGTACGCAATGGTTACCCTGGCTATGTGGCCGGCGCTACTTTCGCTCAGGCACTCGGGTGGCAAGGCGCTCCAGTTGTCTCTGCCTATGCGGCCTGCGCATCCGGCGCTACTGCACTCAACGCTGCGCGTGCGCAGATTCTCGCCGGGCTCTGCGATGTCGCACTCGTAGTTGGGGCCGATACAACCCCAAAAGGATTCCTTGCCCCAAATGCGGGGGAGCGTGGAGACGACCCAGATTGGCTACGTTTTAGGCTTCTAGGAGCCACTAACCCGACGTACTTCGGACTCTACGCACGGCGACGCATGGAGCAGTACGGAGCAACACCTGATCACTTTGCAAAGGTGAAGGTTAAGAATGCGCGCCACGGACTCAACAATCCATACGCACGGTTTCGCAAAGAGGTAACGATCGAGGATGTAAATGCATCCCCGATGGTCTCCGATCCGCTGCGACTCCTTGAGATCTGCGCAACATCCGATGGCGCCGCAGCCTTGGTTATCTGCAGCCTCGACTATGCACGCTCGCGCGGCGTCTCGAACCCAGTTCGCATCGCTGCAGTCTCAACCGTCACACCCACGTACCCCAATACTGTCATTGAGATGCCTAACTTCGCCACGGACTCTGCCTACGGAGTTCCAGAGCCGGAGCGGTCCTTTAGAGACTCGATTGCGTACGCGGCGTATGAGCAGGCTGGGATTGGACCAGAGGATGTAAACCTCGCTGAGGTCTACGACCTCTCTACTTCTCTAGAGCTTGATTGGTATGAGAACATAGGGCTCTGCGCTCCAGGTGAGGCAGAGCAGCTTCTGGACTCGGGGGCCACTGCCCTTGGCGGGAGAGTTCCTGTGAACGTCAGCGGTGGCCTCGCATCGTTTGGGGAGGCAGTCCCGGCTCAAGCCATCCAGCAGGTCTGCGAAATTACTTGGCAATTACGTGGCCAAGCCGAGGGTCGTCAGGTAGAGGGTGCGCGCGTTGGACTGACTGTGAACCAGGGCCTATTCGGGCACGGATCCTGCGTAATCGCGAAGCGTTAATTTCGCTTTAGTCCGCGTCAGCGGTGATAGCCCGATAACCTGCGCCGCCATGGCGATTCAATGGAACCTTGCAGACCTATTCGAAGCTGTATCCGATGCTGTGCCGGAGCGCACCGCTCTGATCTGCGGCGATTACCGCTCAACATTCGCAGCTCTTGACGAGCGAGCAACACGGCTAGCCAATCACCTTGCATCGCAGGGCATTGGTCGTGGCGACCACATTGGGCTCTACGTCTA
>JBAXPT010000122.1:0-6056 GCA_037132095.1 Actinomycetes bacterium | reverse complement strand
GCGAAGACATCTGGCCACCTAGCAAAAACTTTCGATATGCAGTTTGCGAGTTGGGGTCCAGGCGGAGGCGATGTTGTGCGCATGGCGCGCTATTGCCCACCGACAATCGCGTACGAAGACCGCATTACTCTCGACGAACTAGGCGGACTCCCCCTCGAACTTCGCCACGGTCTCGGCGAGACAGACGATCACACCTGGGTATGGGCCCCCGATAGCAGAGTGATCGTTGG
Source organism: Actinomycetes bacterium (assembly GCA_037132095.1). Classification (GTDB taxonomy): domain Bacteria; phylum Actinomycetota; class Acidimicrobiia; order IMCC26256; family IMCC26256; genus IMCC26256. The sequence goes on along the minus strand of JBAXPT010000122.1, from coordinate 5,826 downwards.
AGGAGACTTCATCGTCTCTTCTCTTCCAAACGCAGGAACTCCATTTCGCGTCCAGCGGTACATCCTTGAGTGGGCCGAGGCGCTAGAAGAGATGGCTTCGGTTGAGCCTCTCTTCGTCGTAAGCGGTCACGGCGACGTTTTTACTGACGACTCAACCGAGATGCTCGAGACAACTGCAGAGGCACTGCGCTGGCTCGACGCAGAGGTAGTCCGCAGGATCAACGACGGGCAATGGCAGGAGCAGATACTTGCGGAGGTTGAACTCCCGCCAGAGATGGCAGCGAGTCGTTACCTACAGCCTCTCTATGGGCATACGTCCTTTGCGGTAAGAGACTTACTTCGCAGGTATATGGGCTGGTACGACGGAAACCCGTCGATGCTCTTCCCATCACGCAAGGCAGCCATCGCATTGGAGGTCCTTAATCTTGCAGGGGGCGCCGACGCAATCATTACGCGTGTTGACGAACTATCCGCAGGGGATAAAGCCCAGAAACAACTCGCTTTACATCTCGTGGATTTTGTAATTCTTGCGGACGGGGAGCGCGTCGCAGATGGTCGTAAGCGAAAAGCTGAGCTTCTTGACGGCATCGCAGCAGGAGAGAAATCATTTGTTGCAGGGAACGTACTTAGGTCAGCAGCGATGATGGAGCGCGAACTGCTTGGGTAACCTAACTATTTCGCCTTCACGTGCAGACGCCAACTTTCGGAGTGGCTGCATTCGATGGCGCTAACGAGTAGGAGCGCTCAGCAATCGTCGAATCGCATCGCTCCATCTACTCAAGTCGCCTCGATACGCGATGTGCTGGTCAGGGCGAACTATTAGGCACTGCCTCTGAGTAAGCCCGAAGGCGTCCCGCCAGATTTCGCCTGGACACTCCGCAACGACGGCCTTGAAATGCACAAGTTCGGAGGGCGTCTCAACTCCGGCAGCGAGCAACAACGTTGGCACCACCGGGTCAATTAGGTCGAGCGTTGAGCCGCCATCGGGCAACCAGGCGTGAGGAAGCCGGCCTCCAGGTCTCGTTGATGGAACGTAGTCTCGGGCTGGCTCATCAAGTATCAACGCGTCGCTACCATCTGGGATCACCAAAGACCCGCCGTAACTGTGCCCTAGCTGAAGACCAAGCAAATCAAAATGAATCGCTTGGTTCTTTATCGCCGCTTCTACACCCGCACGGCCGACGTCATCAGCAAGGACCCTTTTCATCGCACGAGTTGACCCCTCAATGTCTTCCGTAAATCCAAACGCAATCGGTATCTCGATTAATTTAAAAGCATTCTGGAGTGACTGTTCGCAGTTGAAAACTGCTACCGGTTTGCGCTCATCCTCGTAAGTCGCGAGTGCGGCGGCATCTAGCCAACCAGCCTCAACCGCAGCAATCTTCCAAATCAAATTATGTACATCTGCCACACCGGTGTTTAGACCAAGGCCTCCCGTTGGAGGAAAACGATGGGCAGCATCACCTACCAAAAAAGTTCTGCCATCTCGGTAACGCTGCGCTACCTGCGCGCTCATATGCCACACACTGACGTTGAGGACTTCAAACGGAGCTGCAGGCTCCACCATCGCTGACCTAATAATCCCAGACCAGTGCTCCGTCGGGAAGGCATCGATCGGTTGCGCTTCGTGGTCCCAAGCAACCATGAATACCCACTCCCGATCTTCGCCATGCGATACGAAAGTACCTGCACTAGAAGGATCTACTACGAAGAAGATAACTCCAGACTCGGGGCGAACCAACCTTCGAAAATCCGCTGCAATATGAATCATGACGAATGATTGAATTGATCGCGGCCCGATCATCTCTATGTCGCAAGACCGCCGGACAGCGCTCCCTGCTCCATCAGCACCTAAGAGATATTTCGCGTTGAATCGTGTAGGTCCATCTGGCGAAACTGCTTCAACAATTATCTCGCTACCGTGGTCGATGGCACCGGTCCACCGATGTTGATAACGCACGTCTATCTCGGTTGTGGCAAGTATGGGCTCAAGCCTGTGCTGACTCAAATTCCGAAGCGGAGTAGGAGTTATCGCCAGCATCTCGTCACCCTGACGCTCATACGGGAGTGAGCCGATTACTTCGCCACCAAACTTCGTCACCCAGTGAACTTGTCCAGCCTCGTCGGGAGAGAGCGCAGCTGCAAGGACCGGCCCCATCTCCAATCCTGCCTGTCGCCAAATCTCAAAGGTTCTGGCGTTGATCGCATGCGCGGCTGGTGAGCGCTGCGGACCGACACGCTGCTCTAAGACAATTGCTGAGAGCCCAGCCGTTCGGCAAAGGTGCGCTGCTGTTAGTCCAGTTGGGCCACCGCCGACAATTAGAACGTCAACATCCGTCGATAGCGATGACATTTAGAACACGCCCTCATAGCTGCCACCGTCGAGCTGGATGCTCTGTCCACTCATGTAGCCCGCTTGCGCAGAGCAGATAAACGCAAAAGTGTCACCGAACTCACTAGGGATGCCCAGCCTGCCGGCTTTGATGCTTGCGACCTGAGCTGATCGCGCCTCTTCATACGTAACTCCTCCAAGGGCCACGGCTAGCTCTGCCATCTGCTGCTGGCGACCTGTGTCAAACCGCTCGGGCAATAAGAAGTTGATTGTGACGTTATGAGCGACCGCAGACTTCGACAAGCCCTTGAGTACACCGGTCAGCCCTAACCGTGGCCCGTGGGACAAGCTCATGTAGGGATTCGGCGACTTAACCATTGCCGAAGAGATCGCCACGATCCGCCCAAAACGTCGCTCCTGCATTCCCTCTATAACCCTTTGAACAAACAGCAGCGGCGAGATCATTGTTTGCTGCAGTGCTTCGGCCCACAGCGTTGAGTCGATATTCCCAAACGCTGTAGGGGGCGGACCTTCACCATTAAGTAGCACGATGTCTGGGATCGGACATGCAACAAGCAACGCGTCCTGCACCTCTGTCGTGGTCGCATCGCCGACGACGGGAGTCGCTACAACCCCGTAGGTCTCCTGAAGCTCAGCGCATGCCGTAACGACATCAGCCTCCACCCTGCCGTTGAGCACCACGTTGACGCCATCGCGCGCAAGACTCTCCGCACAGGCTCTTCCGAGTCCGCGACTTGATGCCATAAGGATGGCCGAACGACCACGAATACCTAAATCCATCGGTTTACTCCAGCCCAAGTTTTTCACGTGCAGCAGCGATTAGTGGCAGATCAACAGGGTTAAAGAATGTTTCAGGCTCCTTAGGGCCCCAGATAGATACAGGGGCATCACCATCAGACCCCATCCAGTCGCGCTTGCATTGGTCGCGTTCCCACGCTCCGTCATCGACTATTTGGTCAATGTCTGAGAAGAACTCAAACATTGTGCCTGCAGGGTCGTTGAGATACCAGAACACATTGGAACCTAGGAAATGGCGGCCTACTCCGACAACATGAGCATCAGGGCACTCTTCGAGAACCGACTGCCCTGCTTTGCCAATCGCGTCAAAGTCATCCATCTCTAGTGCGTAATGGTTTATATAAGACGTTGGTGCAGGCTGAATAAGCAGGTTGTGATGGTCCTGCTCAATTCTCCCAAATGTTGCAACGCCATTGAGTATCTGATCGGAGACCTTAAAGCCAAGGCCGTCAAAATAAAACTCATTTGCCTTTTGGAAATGCGGCGTTCCAAGAACAATGTGCCCCAATCGGCGAGGTGGCCGATTGACAGTCTCGATAGTTGCCTCGGCGCGCGAATTAATACGATCCTGCTCACCTGGGTGATTCCAAGCACGACGCTGAGTAGGAGTTAAAGGGTGAGGAGCGGTGACATCTATTACAACGCGGTGGCGAAATACTGGGTCGATACAGGTCAGGCGAGTCCCACTTATTGTTGATGGCACCCCCATCTCCCCTATCCGCATCGCTATCTCAGTTAGGTCACTCTCGTTACTACAGGACATGTGCAGTTCGGACATGTGGCGGTATTCAGCCTCCTCAATGCGCATCTGCACCGCACGGTCGGCGGTACCTAGTACACCATCGGCTGTGCGGAGCATGCCGCGACGCTCCCAGAACTCGCTCAACTCCGCAGGGTTAGGAACACTGAGTTCAATATCGAGGAGACCGTTAAGCGCCATTATCAGTTAACCCCTTGAAAGTCGCTTACACGAACACATCGGTTCGTCATTGTGCCTACTCCTTCGATCGTTGTCGTAATCATGTCCCCGTCAGAAAGGAACTTGCCCTGCGCAGCACCGATTCCGTCTGGAGTACCTGTGAAAATGATGTCGCCCGTCGTAAGCGTTGTTATGCGCGAGAGGTAACTAATCAAAGTTGGAACGTCGAAGATCATCTCTGCAGTACTCGAGTCTTGACGAATCTCGCCGTTAACAGTCGTAACAATTCGCAGATCATCGCGGTTAGTGACTTCATCAACCGAGACAAGTGTTGGTCCGATTGGGCCAAACGTGTCGAAAGATTTTCCTAAGTCGAAGTGAGGCGGGTTTGCAGAGTATTGGACCATTCGGTCAGAGATATCCTGGCCGACCATTAGACCAAGTACGTGTTCCCATGCGGCTGCCTTAGGAATGTCTCTGCCTCCCGTTCCGATCACAACTACAAGCTCTCCCTCGTAATCACAGAAATCGCTTCGAATCTCAACATCAGCATTTGGGCCTACGAGGCATGACGGAAACTTGGTGAAAACCAGCGGAGTCGAGGGAGTCTCCATTCCTCCCTCTTGAACATGCATCTCGTAGTTGAGCCCTACTCCGAAAACCTTCTGAGGGCTCGGCACCGGCGGCCCTAAATCGACGTCAGTAATAACTCCCCCGGGGGTTTTACCGCCGTGACGGAGCAATAGCGATGCCATCTCATCCGGTTTCATGAGCGCCGCCATCAGGTCTGGACCAAACTCGCCGTCACTAATCTCCTCAAGGTCGAAGAACTCCGCTCCTGAGACGAGCGCTGCGCGCCCTGCGATGTTCGCTAGATGAAATCCCATTTCGGTCTCCTCTGAGGCAGATTGATTTCCTATAGGATATACGATAGAGGATGTTTTCGACTATGGGAGGCTGAGACGATGCTCAGTAGTGAGAAAATTGGTTCTGGGAAACAGCCGTTGACGCTGACCGAGTGGGCCGAGCAGCGAATCCGATCCTCCATAATGGGGGGCGAACTGCGGCCTAGCGAGACACTCGTAATCTCAAATCTGGCTGAGCAGATGGGGATCTCTGCCACCCCATTGCGTGAAGCGCTTCGAAAGTTGGCGGCAGAGGGCCTCGTTGATCTTCAGTCTCATGGATCTGCCCGCGTCGCAGAAGTAAGCCTCCAGGAGGCGAATGAAATATATGAGTTGCGCTTAATTCTTGAGCCCATTGCGTTAGAGCGATCGGTGACCGCTGGAGATGAAGATTATCGAGAGCGCGTCAGTGCGGCTTGGCGGATGCTCGAGACCGAGCCCATAGCAGCACCCCACCTTCACACCTCTTTTCACCGGACTCTCCTATCAAACTGCGACTCAAAATGGCTGCTCCGTTTAGCTACGTCACTCTCCGACCGATCCGCGTTGATAGTGCAGGTAGGACTACCCGAACGCCCGACGAACTACCGCACCGCAGAGGTCCATCACACGCTTATGGAGAGAGTGATTGCCGGGGACGCTGCGGGAGCCGCAGAGGAATTGAGTCTGCACTTACGCACAACACTCGCCGCACTTCACTACGTGCTTAGCGGTTCAGGTGTCGTTCCAAATTAGCGCCGTCGAAGTGCGGCTCACTCGTCTATTGCTTCGACGCCTAGTTCGCGTAAACGTTCTATCTGAGCCTTCATCGCATTAAGCAGTTCAGGGTCATGCCCCTCCCACTCCGTCAG
>JBAXPT010000121.1:0-6113 GCA_037132095.1 Actinomycetes bacterium | reverse complement strand
ATGCCGGTAGGTGCGGCATCATTTAGCGAAGCGCTGCGATGGGGTACCGAGACCTACCACGCTCTCAAGTCATTACTCAAAGAACGCGGGCTAGCAACAGCGCTCGGTGATGAGGGCGGTTTTGCCCCGAGCCTTGAATCGAATGAAGAGGCAGTTCTGCTTCTGGTAGAGGCAATTGAGCGAGCTGGGTATAACCCTGGAGCGGAGATTTCAATCGCCCTCGACGCAGCGTCTAGCGAGTTTTATAAAGACGGCCAGTATGTCCTCGCAGGTGAGGGAAAATCGTTCTCCTCGGCTGAGTTCGCAAGTTACCTCACAGACCTAACTTCGCGTTATCCGATTATCTCGATTGAAGATGGTATGGACGAAGACGACTGGGATGGATGGAGCGCTCTAACCAAGGCGGTTGGCGATCGTGTTCAATTAGTCGGAGACGATCTATTTGTAACCAATGTGGAGAGGCTCGGGCGAGGCATTGAACTCGGAGTAGCGAACTCCATTCTGATCAAGGTAAACCAAATAGGAACGCTGACCGAGACGCTAGATGCGATAGAGCTCGCAACGCGATCCTCTTATACGTCTGTGATGTCTCACCGCAGCGGTGAGACTGAAGACACAACAATCGCCGATCTAGCGGTCGCAACAAACTGTGGACAGATCAAAACTGGGGCACCTGCCCGTAGTGATCGCGTAGCGAAGTACAACCAACTGCTCCGTATAGAAGAGGTACTCGAAGAGGCCGCCACGTATCCAGGCCTGAGCGCAGTTGCGCGGGGGAGTAGTGGGGGTCGCTAATGGCGATGTTGAAGAAGAAGGCACCGATGAAGAACGCACCTAAGAAAAAGGGGCTGGCACCCGAGACGCGCTCCCCAAGAAAAGGTGCGACCGGCCCTAATCAAATCCCTAAGTGGGGGAGAATTGTTGCTGTTTCTGTAGGGTTAATTGCACTATTCGCTGTCCTCGCATATCTATTCCCCGTGCGTTCATATATCCATCAGCAGAATCGAATCAGCGCCGCCGAGAAGCAATTAGTCCTTCTCCGGACCCAGACCAAGATTCTGAGAGATCAGAAGCAGTTACTAGAGTCCCCCGCCGAGATTGAGCGCATTGCCCGCGCTCGCTTCGGCATGGTTAAACCAGGGGAGCAGGCATGGGCCGTAGTCCCCGGGTCAACAGGTGCCACAGGTGGCGTGGGTGTAACAGGATCCACTTCCCCATAACGAAGCGATGCCCCTTACACTTCAATGCGTGCCTACCAACCCAGCAGACCTTGAAGCTGTAACCCTCCTTCTAGGGAGAGAGCCGCGCGCAGAGTTTGAGGTAGTGGTGCGTGGAGATAATGGTGATCCTGTTGTCCTCAGGAACGCATCACTTATGTATGACTCCACGCCGATGCCGACTCTTTACTGGCTCGTAGATCCTGAACTCAATCGGCGTGTCGGGACGCTCGAGGCAGAGGGTGGGGTTCGTGCCGCCGAGGCTGCAGTAGATGCAGCGGCGTTGCTTGAGGCCCACGATGCCTATGCGGCCAAGCGAGATGCCTCTTTGCCTGAGAGTTACCAGGGCCCGCGTCCATCCGGCGGTGTCGGGGGTACGCGCATTGGCGTGAAGTGTCTACATGCCCATTATGCGAATTTTCTCGCAGGGGGAGTCGACCCAGTAGGCGAATGGGTAGAGAAGAGACTCTTGAGCGAAGTTGAGGAGTCTGAGTAATGAGATGTGCAGCGATTGATATGGGGACAAACTCAACTCGTCTTCTTGTTGCAGATGTTGAGGGATCTGGCGCCGAAGCAGATGTAAAGACTCTTGAGCGCCTGATGACTATTACTCGCCTCGGCGAAGGGGTGGCATCGACCCGGAGATTGAGCTCTGCGGGCATTGAACGCGTCTGTGTAGTGCTTCGCGAGTACCGCGGCGTAATGGAGAGCATGGGGGTAGAGCGTGTGCGTGCAACTGCAACGAGTGCCGCACGTGACGCCGAGAATCGCGATGAGTTTGTTAAAGCTGTAGAGGATGCGCTCGGGTTTGCGCCAGAGATCATCACAGGAGAGGAGGAGGCAGCGCTCTCTTTCCTTGGTGCAACGGCGGGCCTAGATGCGCCTGGACCATTTCTTGTTGTTGATATCGGCGGAGGCTCAACAGAGTTCGTGGTCGGCACCGATAAACCAGAGGGGCTCATCTCTATTGATGTCGGGTGTGTTCGAGTCACGGAGACATTCCTTCACTCAGATCCTCCACTTCCAGACGAACTCTCAAATGCTGTGCAGGTATTGCGTGATCACATGGCTGATGTCGTACGAGAGGTTCCAGGGGTACGCGACTGTGCGACTCTTGTAGGGCTTGCCGGCACTGTCTCAGCGGTCGCTTCAATCGAGCAGGGATTAGTCGAGTACGACCGATCTCGTATCCACGGCTTTCGTATTACTCGCTCAGCAGCAGAGGATGTTTTCCGAACTCTCGCCACTGAGTCGCTAGAGCAGCGCAGATTCAATCCAGGTTTAGAGACTGAGAGGGCATCAGTAATTGTCGGAGGATGCATAGTTCTCGTATCTGTGCTTAGGTCCCTTGGGTATGACGAGGTACTGGTATCCGAGTCCGACATCCTTGATGGGGTGGTACGGATGCTCGCAGCTACTTAGCGCTAGGTACGATCTTTAAATGATTGAGCGACTGTTACTAGGCCCTGGCCCCTCGAACGCCTACCCAGAGGTGCTTGAAGCTCTCTCGCAGCCAGTTCTTGGCCACCTTGACCCTGTGTTCCTCTCACTGCTCGATGAGACGAGCGAACGCCTGCGTAGCGTATTCAAGACCTCGAATGCTCTGACCCTACCGATTAGTGGAACAGGGTCTGCTGGCATGGAGGCATGCTTTGTCAATCTGCTTGAACCCGGAGACACTGCGATTATCGGTGTCAACGGAGTTTTTGGTGAGCGGATGTGTGAGGTGGCGCGACGATGCGGTGCCGAGGTGCTGCGAGTAGAGGCTCCTTGGGGAGATCCAATCGATCCGCAGCGATTGCTTGACGCCCAGCGCTCTAATCCCCAAGCGCGCGTTGTAGCGGTGGTGCATGCGGAGACATCTACCGGAGTCGAGAGTGAGATCGCTCCGCTAAGCATTCTTCAAGAAACAGATACTTTGCTGATTGTCGATACTGTCACGGGCCTAGGTGGCGTTCCGGTAAATGTCGACGAGTGGGGAATCGATGCTTGTTACTCCGGGACACAGAAGTGTCTTGGTGTCCCTCCGGGCCTCTCTCCAATAACTCTCTCGCCACGCGCGGTTGAGCGCATAAAGACTCGCTCCATACCAGCGCAGTCGTGGTATCTAGATCTTGGCTTAATCGGCGACTACGTAGGCGCTGCACGTAAATATCACCACACTGCACCTACCTCGATGATCGCGGCGCTGCATGCGGGCCTCGGGGTGCTGCTTGATGAAGGGTTAGAGGCTTCGTGGGCCCGTCATCGCTCGGTGGGGTCGCAGTTGCAGAGCTCGTTGGTAGAGCGAGGATTCAAACTCATTGCGCAAGATGGCTACCGTCTCCCACAACTAACCGCAGCTTGGCTACCCGAGGGAAGCGATGAAGCCACACTCCGTAGAGCGCTACTTGATGGCTGGAGTATTGAGGTAGGCGGAGGGCTTGGTGCATTCGCAGGTAAGGCTTGGCGCGTTGGGCTCATGGGTCACTCAGCGCGCCCCGAGTCAGTCGAGCGACTAATCAACGCAGTCGACGCTCTTGGGTTAAATAGCCAGCCTTAATTAAGCCTTAATTGAGGCTTCATTGAACCTTTAAGTATCGCTACTCGGTTGCAGTAGCGGGCAACTGAAGGAAATTATCGCGGTAAAAACGTAACTCAGAGATTGACTCGAGAATGTCTCCTAACGCGCGATGCTGCTCCGCTTTTCCGGGGCGCTTCTTGTAAACCGCCGGGTTCCAGCGTCGCGCTAGTTCTTTCAGAGACGAGACGTCGATGCTGCGGTAATGGAGATACTCCTCGAGTTCCGACATCATGGAGTCAAGAAAACGCCTATCGGCACCGATTGAGTTACCGCATAGTGGGGCAGTTCGCGCAGTCGGTATATGACTGCGAACATACGCCAACGCCTGAGCATGCGCTTCGTCGACGGATACCGTGGATGCCCTGATCTCGTTGATGAGCCCAGACTTGGTATGCATCTTGGTTACGAAGTCATCCATCCCGGCGAGTTCTTCCTCGGTGGCATGGATCACGAGGTCAAGGCCCTCATCGAGGGGGTTGAGATCTACATCGGTGACGATGACTGCTATCTCAACAATGACGTGGCGTCGGATGTCGAGGCCAGTCATCTCGAGATCAAGCCAGACGAGGTGCTCTGGGGCGTTGGAGGCAGTTGGTTTTGGCATCGGAGGGAGAGCCTACGGGCTGTGGAGCACCGCAGGTGCATGCCCCGCTAATCTCCGCAGTCCAGGGTAATAAGTAATTTGTAGTGAGAAAGGGGTGACGAATGACGAGCAGATCTTCTATTTTTATTGACGGGCCGCGAATCACCCTGCGCCCGTTAAAAGACTCAGACTTTGAGGCGTGGAGAGAGGTTCGTAATACGAACCTCGAGTGGCTTGAGCCATGGGAGCCGTTACCTGACTCCGGGACCCCAGATGCAACTTCAGACAAATCTGCTTTTCGATCGAGGTGTGCAGCATGGGATCGCCAGCGGCAGTTCGATGCTGCCTATGGAAACGGCATTTTCTATCAAGACACTCTGATCGGTGAGGTAAGCCTCGGCAGTGTGCAACGCGGACCATTCCAGTCTGCATATGTTGGTTATTGGATCGCAGAGCAGCATGCGGGGAAAGGACTAGCCCCCGAGGCGGTGGCCCTTACTCTCAGATTTGGGTTCGATACGCTTCGACTCCACCGCATCGAGGCCGCGATAGTGCCGCGCAACACTGCGAGTCGGCGTGTCGCAGAGAAGTTGGGGCTCCGAAACGAAGGCACTTCGATGGAACTACTGCAGATTCGTGGCGTCTATGAAGACCACGTGAGGTATGCGATGGTCTCCTCTGAGTGGGAGGACCGGCGCGCTCAGATCGAGAGTGATTTCCTATCTTGAGAGTTCGCTTAGTTATCGGAGTTGAGTTAGGGAGAAGCCTTTTTTGAGCGCTTCGTATTCTGCTACCGCCGGTTTGATGCTCGATACCTGCGTCGTATAGATGCGATCAAGGGTCAATAACATTGAGGTGTAAATAATCGTTTTGCCGACTTTATAAACGAATTCTTTAGAGGCAGCTGTGCCGAATACTGCAGGGTCGCGCTGTGAGACAAACTCTCCGTTGGAGTCTTCGACGAGAGCCTTAGCCGCCTCGTTTAGCGCATTGAGGGGATCCTCTGCGGCGCTCTCAGGCTGCTGAGTCCAATTGATTGAGAACCTAAGGTCTTGGCCGACGTTGCTCGAGACAGTGACACTCTTGGTTGCACCCTCCCCTGATGAGACGCGCTCCGGAGTCGTTGGGAAGCGCGCGCTGAACCCGTCGCCTTCGTAGACCTGCCCCTCGCCGTTAATAAATCGTTCAACAGCAGAGCCGGCGGTTGCGTTGATGATCCATCCCCAGGCAACAACACCTAGGGCAAGAAGAACAATCGCTCCAAGACCCCATCCAGCTGCAGTCATGATCGGCGAGCGGTCTTGTGTAGGCAGAGCCTCAAGGATTACGGATTCATCCACCTCATCCACCAAGTCCTCATCAACTGAGTCCGTTGGTGGTTGCTGCGATTCGATTACCTCGGAGTCGTAATCGCTCATTCTGTAAAGGGTAATAGCGAAGGGCTCTTCAATCCGAAGTCTCCTCAGCGGCCGGTTCGCTCAGCGAACCACGGCTGGCCAAATGACCAGACCTGATCGATGAGCTCGTTGGCCAAGGCCTCAGGGTGGTTCGAGGTCGGGTGTGCATTGCGAAGCGTGGCCTTGGTGCGAATTGCAAGTTCCCTCGGTGCATCCGCGGCTTTCTGCGCATACTCGACTGCTCTGTCTAGGAGTTTGTCATCTGAAACGCACTCCCAAGCAAGGCCTATTGTCGCTGCGCGTGCTCCGTCGATGCGGGCTCCGAAAAGATCTATAGCGGCAGCGGCTTGGGG
>JBAXPT010000120.1:0-6224 GCA_037132095.1 Actinomycetes bacterium | reverse complement strand
CGTGCTGAGACGATCGAACTTGAATCATGGGCTGCATTAGCAAGGGCTGCCGAGGCATGAGGGCAAATGTAAAACTCACCCTTGCTCTGCATGTGACAGGCGTCCTGCCGAATGGCTACCACTCACTTGATGCATTGGTTGTGGAGGTAGATGCCCCGAGTGATGTCGTTACGTTGGATGAGAGAGGAACAGGCATCTCGTGCAGCGTCCATGGACCGACGAGTCGAGGGGTTCCATCGGACGACTCAAACCTTGCAGTGCGCGCTGCCCGTGCACTCCTCCCGGAACTCAAATCCCTCTCGATAGACATAGAGAAAAATATTCCATCGGGTGCAGGGCTTGGTGGCGGCTCATCCGATGCGGCAGCAGTCATACGCGCTCTCTCCCTGCAGTATGGAGTCTCGGATGCCCGTGCTGAGGAAGTAGCGCTGAGCCTCGGTGCGGATGTCCTGGTCTGCCTTCGAGGAGGCGTGAACCGAATGGAGGGGGTAGGCGAGATCGTGACTCCACTTGCCTCGCCCGGGGAGCTCTCGCTTTTGATAGCCGCTGCGCCATTTCAATGCTCCACGCCAGCGGTCTACCGAGCATGGGACGAGATGGGTGGCCCCATCTCACATCGAGTTATTGAGGCCCCAGGGCTATGGGCCAGTATCTGGGACGGGGAGTGGCGAAATGATCTAGAGCCCGCGGCCGAGAAGGTGGCTCCAGATCTATTTGAGTTCAGGATGATGGTGGAGGCGGTATGTGGGCGCCCCGCAATTCTTGCTGGAAGCGGCTCCTCCTACGCAGTGGCGATGCCTGATCCTGGCGTATCCGCTGCTGCAGCGGCCCAAATTGGAGCCATGAAAGGATGCAGCGCCTGGTCCGGACGCGTAACGACCGCCCCACAGGAGCGGTCGATTACATAGATCAAATCGAGACTGGGTTTGGCTAGCGACCCTGCTGGCGACGCGCCCAACGCGTCTTCTTCAACAGTTTCTTGTGCTTCTTTTTACGCATGCGCTTGCGGCGCTTTTTAATTAGTGAACCCATGAGGCTCGGAAACATACCCGCAAGATGCTCCGGGTGTCACATCGCGCACACCCACGGTTCGGAAGGGCTTGGCGGGTAGTCTCACGGGATCAGCGTCCGTCGGGGGTGGTGTAACGGCAGCACGGGGTCCTTTGAAGTCCCAGGTCGGGGTTCGAAACCCTGCCCCCGAGCCCGCTATCAAGGGCATACTGCTATCTAGGCGGTATGCCAAGATCGTGATAGGCGAGTAATAAAGCGAGTGCCAGCGAGTATTAAAGAGACCAAATATATAAAGCGCTGATCAGTGGATAATCCAGTAACCAGAATAATGAGATGGAGGAGCGAGCAGAGATGGCGGTAAAACGGCCTCTGGCCGCAATCGTGCTCGCAGCGGGCGAAGGAACGCGTATGCGCTCTGAGACCCCAAAGGTTCTGCACCCTCTCGCCGGGCGCCCCATGCTTGCGCATCTAGTCGATGCTTTGACCGCTTTAAGTATTGACGAGATGCATATCGATCGTGTCGTCGTGGTGGTTGGGCATGGAGCCGAGCGTGTAACGACGACTCTTCAGGGTGCGATTAGCACGTCAACGCCGGTCGACTTCGTTGAGCAGCCCGTGCAACGCGGTACCGGTGACGCTACCGCCGTGGCGCTCAGCGCATTCTCTCAGGATGCAGGGATCGATGAAGATGATGTAGTTGTTCTCGTCGCCGACGTTCCACTACTTCGCACGGAGACGATTAAGGAGTTAGTGCTTCTACATCGCAAGAGCGATGCCGCGGCGACACTGCTTACGATGCATCTAGAGGACCCCACTGGATACGGGCGCATTGTTCGTGATGCAAGAGGACTAGTAGCACGCATCGTGGAGCAATCCGATGCCGACGAGAGCGAGCTAGCAATCACGGAGGTCAACCCTGCTATTTATTGCTTCAAGCGCAGCCTCCTTGCTCCAGCGCTCCGCCGCTTAACCGCCACAAATGCACAGGGCGAGTATTACCTCACCGACGTAATCGGAGTACTTAGAGAGGCGGGGCATAGCGTCTCTGCCTTGACCGCTGATGACCATCTTGAGTGCATGGGTGTAAATGATCGAGTCCAACTAAGCGCTGCGGAGCGAGTGCTGCGCGAACGTATCAACACTCGATGGATGCGTGATGGGGTGACGATGGTCGATCCGAGTGCAACATATATAGATGCAAGTGTCACTCTCGAAGCCGATGTACGGCTCCTCCCGGGAACCATTCTTGAGGGTGATACAAGAGTTGGCACCGGCGCAATCATTGGGCCTAATTCTCGACTCATCAATACGCAAGTGGGTGAGCGCTCAGTTGTGCAGAGCACGAATGCTCGCGACTCTGAGATCGGCCCCGACTGCACAGTGGGCCCCTACGCCTCGTTGAGGCCAGGGACCAAACTTGCAGCAGGCGTCCACGTTGGTACTTATGTAGAGCTAAAGAACGTTGAGGTAGACGAGGGTGCGAAGATCCCTCATCTTGCATATATCGGGGATGCAAAAATTGGCGCTCGCTCTAATATCGGAGCGGGGACCATCACTGCGAACTATGACGGCAAGATGAAGCATCAGAGCGTTATTGGAGCGGATGTTCGCATCGGATCCAATACGGTTCTGCGTGCACCAGTAAGTATTGGCGACGGTGCGTATACCGCCGCTGGATCAGTTGTTACACGCGATGTCCCACCAGGAGCGCTCGCTAAGGGTGTTCCTGCCGAGATAGACGAAGGTTGGGCCGACCGGCTCGAGGAAGGATCCTGAAATGGAACTCGTACCTACTAAACGGCTTCAACTCTTCGCAGGGCGAGGCAATGCTGAGCTCAGCAATGAAATATCGGCTGCGCTCGATGTTCCTCTAGGAGAGGTGGTCCTCTCGACATTCGCTAACGGCGAGATCTACTGCCGCTATGGGGAGAGCATTAGAGGCTCAGATGTCTTTATTATTCAGAGCCACTGCGAGCCAATCAACGAGCGCGTCATGGAGATGCTGATCATGATTGATGCGGCAAAGCGTGCATCTGCAAAACGCATTACAGCGGTGACTCCCTTCTATGGCTATGCGCGGCAGGATCGCAAGGCCGAGGGGCGCGAACCAATTACCGCTCGACTGATTGCAGATCTCATCACTGTTGCTGGAGCAGACCGTGTCGTATCCGTCGACCTCCACACAGGTCAGATTCAAGGCTTCTTTGATATGCCGGTTGATCACCTCACTGCTGTTCCGCTTCTTGCTGAGTATTTCGCAAAGGGAATTACTCCCGGCGAAGAGGTAACCGTTGTATCTCCAGACGCTGGCGGAGGAAAATTGGTTCGCCGCTTCTCCAACTACCTTGCTGAGTACGACATTGCAGCTGAGCTTGCGTTTATTGACAAGCGACGCCCAAAGGGGACCCACAACATCGCTGTCGCCAATGAGGTGGTCGGTGAGGTCGCTGGGCGCCACTGCGTGCTTGTCGACGACATGATCGATACTGCAGGTACCGTGGCCGCGGCTGCTGGACTCCTAAAAGAGCGTGGCGCTGCATCTGTGCGGGTTCTTGCTACCCACGGTCTCCTCTCTGGGCCAGCGATTGAGAGACTCAAAGCGGCCCCGGTTGAGGAGGTGGTTGTGACGAATACAATCCCGATCCCCGAGGAGAAGCGCTTCGACCGACTGACGGTTCTCTCGATCGCCACGATCATCGCCGATGCCCTTGATGCTGTATTTGAGGACACCTCGGTGAGCGAACTCTTCCGCGGAGACAACGTTTAACACGCTGAGCCCGGCTTCGGGTAGCCTTGCGAAGCCCGAATTTATGGGCTAAATCCTCTCCGTTTGGCTGAACGCCTACTCGGCGGGCCACAATAGGTACCCCACAAACACTTTAAGGACGCATAGCGCCATGACTGACGCAACTCTTCTCGCAACAAATCGAACCTCACGCGGCTCCGGCCCGGCTGGCCGCATGCGCAATGTAGGTGATGTACCTGCAGTTATCTATGGGCTCGGTGCGGATACGGTCACCATCTCCGTCTCGGCTCGCGAACTCGATCGCATTCTCCACTCGGATACTGGAGTCAACAGCCTCATCTCCCTGAGTGTTGAGGGCGAAGAGGTTCTTGCGCTTGCTCGTCAGATTCAGCGACACGCAACGCGCGGCATCCTTCAGCATGTTGACTTCATTCGCGTCCGTCGTGATACCGCGGTATCTGCTGAGGTGCCTCTGCACTTGGTCGGCGAAGCGCCGGGAACCAAGCAGGGCGGAAAACTTGAGCAGCAGCTCTTCACAGTTACTGTCTCCGCAAAGCCCGACAAGATTCCTTCGTCAATTGACATCGACATCTCTGGCCTCGAGCTTGGTGATCAGATTCACGTCGCCGACATTCCAGTCAGTGAGGGCGTCGTGATAGCACTCCCCGGTGACGCACTTGTCGTCCAGGTAGCGGTTCCTCGTGGTTTGACTGATTCCGAGGGTGCCGAGGGTGCAGAGGGTGCCGAGGGCGCAGAGTCCGCCGAGGCCTAGTCAATGCCGCGGCGCTCTCCTGATGCGGAGCGGCGGGGTACCCCGGCCGACTACCTGGTAGTTGGTCTAGGAAATCCAGGCGATGAATATGCTCGTACGCGCCACAACGTAGGCACAGATGTTATTGAGATTCTCGCTAAGCGTCACTCTGCGAAATTGCGCAAAGGTAAAGAGCGTGCCTTCGTAGACGAAGTTCGTGTCGGCGACCTGAGGGTAGCGATGGCAATCCCACAGACCTACATGAACGACTCCGGAGATGCGGTTCGCCTGCTCGCTCACCGCTACGGCGTGACGATCGAGCAAATAATCATCCTTCACGATGAGCTCGATCTTCCGGTGGCGGCGCTGCGCATCAAAGAGGGTGGTGGCCTCGCTGGGCACAATGGGCTGCGCTCCATTAAGTCGCATCTGCACTCTGATTCCTTCCTCCGGGTGCGAATCGGAGTTGGTAAGCCAACTAGTAGCGCTCAGGGTGCAGACCACGTCTTGGATCGCTTCTCGAAGCGCGATCGCAAAGAAATTGACGTGACCCTTGAACTGGCTGCAGATGCTGTTGAGGCAATCGTCTCAGATGGTGTCGAGGCCGCGATGAACCGATTCAACTAAGACCCCTCGTGCCGACGCCTCCTCTACACGCTCTCCCAGCGCTCCTCTATGAAGACCCCGCAGTTATTGCCGCTGCGGCTGTGGCGGAGTTGGTCTCCGTCCCGGATGTAGCGCGCCCACTCTTCATCGCTGCATTGAATCGCCTGACGGGTAGGCGCCCTCTCCTAGTTGCAGCGCCTACCGCCGCTGAGGCCGAGCGCATAGCGGGTGACCTAATTCCGTTGCTTGGCGCTGAGGCGGTTGAGTTGTTCCCAGCATGGGAGACGCTGCCCTTCGAGAGGGTCTCGCCGAATCTTGAGACGATGGGGCGAAGGCTTCGTGTTATGTGGCGCCTACGCACTGACGATGAAACGCTCTCTGTAATCGTTGCTCCGGTGCGCGCTCTCGTGCAGAGGCTGGGTCCTCACGTAGAGGATGTAGAGCCCATCATCTTGAGCGCTGGCGAACATGTAGATCGCGATGCCCTTGTTCAGAGCCTTGTAGAAGCCGGTTATCGACGCGAGTATCAGGTTGAGGCGCGCGGCGAGGTCGCAGTACGAGGATCGATCGTTGACGTTTATCCATCAACCGCTGATCATCCGGTTCGCATTGATCTCTGGGGTGATGAGGTTGAGCGCCTCTCTGGATTCTCCGTTACAGATCAGCGCTCAACGCGCGACCTAGATACGGTAACGATCTTCCCCGCAAGAGAGTTGCTGCCTACCCCAGAGGTTAGAGAACGCGCAAGACTTCTTATTAGCGAAGCACCTTGGGGCCGCGAGCAATGGGAGCGACTCTCTGAGGGTCAGACCTTCGACGGGATGGAGTCGTGGCTGCCGTGGCTCTCGGGTGATGAGCATCTGCTTACCGATTTATTGCCCGCTCGTTCGCAGGTGCTTTTGCTTGAGCCACGAAGACTCCGTGATCGAGCAGGTGATCTGTTAGCCGACGAGGATGCCCTTGCCGGGGTGCTTGCAGGGACATGGGGCGCAGAGCCCGATGCGCTCGCGCGCCTTACCCTGAACTTCGACCGGCTTCTGAGTAGCAGCAACGCGATGGTCACAAATATTCTCGGAAGCCCTGACCGCCCTGAGACTCCACATTTTGCAG
>JBAXPT010000119.1:0-6229 GCA_037132095.1 Actinomycetes bacterium | reverse complement strand
ACCTAAGGACCGCACGCATCTTGAGGGAGTAGGGCGAACCATATGTACCGACGAGTGTTAAGGGATTAGGCATTTAGAGGCCCCGGGTAGCGTTCCAGAAAGGAGTCTTATCTGCCTTGGGAGTGATTCTCAAGCCATCAAATTCCATAATTTCTCCGGTATCAAGATTTTGAGCCATTCCCGAGGATAGCGGAGGGGGCCGCAGTTCTGCGCTGTGGCTTCGGTGCCGCTCGCTAACGTCATTCCCCCCAAGCAAGAGACGATCTGACGGGGAGATCGCCCCCGAAGTAGGGTGCCCACCTACTACTAGTCACCAAGGAATTAGAGGACAATCATGAATCACCTGCGAATTGCAAAATATGACGTCTTGAAGGGAACCTCCAAGGAGGTAGCGGAAGTGGCCACCGGACCCGGCGGAATTCTCGACATCTACCGCTCCATGCCAGGCTTTCAGGCCTACTCGCTCCTTGAGATTGACGCTATTACCGTCATGGGAATCACAGCATGGGAGACACACGAGGAGGCAGAGGCGGCAACGCGCGCTGCGGCAGAGTGGGTAGCCACTCACCTCGAGGGTCGCATTCACCGCACCTCCAACGAAATCGGCGACTCCCTCTTCTGGGAAGGTGTCATGTCCAAGTAATTTCAATCAGTCTTACGAGACTGCGCAGAGATCTGCAACTGCCCCGACCGTGCTAGCGATTCGCTAGTGGGTCGGGGCAGTTTTTTTCTCTACAGCAGGGCAGCTTTCGAGCCGATAGGCCGCCATGCAACAACTAAGGGACTCAGGGATTATCGCTTTACTGACTGCGGCAGCAAACAGGCTCCTTGATTCTTGGCAGGAGCTTGATTCGTTTAGCTCCGTAGCCAAGATGCCCGCATCTAACGAGCGGTAACCAGCTCGAACGAAGGGCCCGCTATGCGCGGCGTTGCTTCTCTAGTACATCGATCGCATCATGGCGGGCATTACCTAGGAGCCAGAAGACTCCTACTATTAAAGTTCCCCACCCAGTAATTAGCCCAGCGATTGCACATCCAAGCCATCGCATCTTGTGGTGCCCCGAGATGCGAAAAGCTCTGCGCTTCAAGCCAGCCATATCGTAGATAGTCAACGCTCCAAGCGGAATGCCGACGACATATCCAATTATTAAAAATCGTGTAATACTCATGCCCGAATTTTTCGACTAAATCTTTAGCGGCGATAATTTGTAAGCAGATTTTTTGACCAGATGCGGATTGCCTCTGCGTTGAGATAAAGCATTTTAATGCTCCGACCCACCATCTGACTCAGCGGAGCTCGATGAGGTACGTGTGCGAGTTCGACGTGCAACAGCACCACAGACCTCAGCGCCAGAGAAGAGGATTGAACTCGAGATTAGACAAGGGGCGAAAACAAGAAGAAAGAAGAACCAGTTGAAAGTGGTCTGAACCCCTCCCGCTACTTTTAGAGGTTGGATCAAATAACTCACAACACTCAACGTTCCTTTACCCCCAACGAACGCTAGATCCTGATTAGTAACTTGGGCTGGAAGCAAGAGCCCAAAAATTGCTCCTATGAATAAGCCGCCGCCTAGAACAAGTAGTGCAGCAATCCGCAGTCTCTGCTGCGATGTTTGGGCTGACTTTCCCTGAGTAATAATTCTCTTATTTTTTTTCACAGGGTCCTATTATGCCGCTAACTCCAAGAATAATGGCGGACAAACTACTAAAATTTTGCCCAATCCATCAAGATGCTGAGTGACGTAGTGTCAGATTCTGAATCAACTCAAGGACTAAGATTGTGAATCATGCCTTGTGGTTCTCAGCGCACAGGGGCATTTGAACCCAGACTAGGAGCAATAACTTGCCTTCCCAAGCCCTTGCAGTAGCCGAGCATGCACTTCTTGTAGAGCGTCGCCCGCTCACACGTGCGGAAGTAATGGCGGTGGCAAACGAACCACTTGAACTAGTCCCCGATCTTGTTGGCCTCGCCCATCGCGTGAGGCTCCAGTACTGCGGCGAAACTGTTGAGTTAGAGAGCCTCATCAACGCCAAATCTGGAGCGTGCCCAGAGGACTGCGCTTTCTGCTCACAATCTGTCAAGTTCGATACTGGAGTTGACGTCTACGCCTTCCTTGATTTAGGCGAGGTACTAGAGGCAGCCCACGCCACTAAGGCGGCAGGGGCTACGCAGTTCTGCATAGTTGTTGCAGTGCGCGGGCCATCAGAGCGCCTTCTAGACAAAGTGATTGCTGCGGTTAACGCTGTACATGAGCAGACTGGCCTTGAGGTTGCATGCTCACTTGGGCTACTTACAGATGAGCAGGCGAAGCGTCTCGCCGATGCTGGAGTGCGCCGTTATAACCACAATCTTGAGGCACCAAGATCAAGATTCCCCGAGGTCTGCACTACGCACTCATACGACGATCGCGTCGATACCGCCAAGCGCGCAATTGCTGCCGGCATGGAGCTTTGTTGTGGAGGCATCCTCGGGATGGGTGAGACACTTGAAGAGCGAGTCGAGTTTGCTTTCGAGCTAGCGGAACTCGACCCATGTGAGGTACCCATCAACCTTCTTGACCCTCGCCCAGGTACTCCACTCGCCGATTACACAATGCTCTCTCCGCGTGAGGCGCTACAGGCAATTGCGTTATTCCGATTAGTTCTGCCTTCTGCATGGCTGCGTCTTGCTGGCGGTCGCGAACGAGTCCTTGGTGAGCTTCAAGGAATGGGGCTTCTCGCAGGGGCCAACGCACTTATCGTTGGAAACTACCTAACTACTGGCGGTCGTTCTCCAGAAGAAGACCATGCACTTCTCGAGGCATTAGGCATGCCGGTAGCAGACGGACCTGGCGAGGGGCGTTTCGTAATTGACGCGACTGGTGCACACGCCTTGCCTGCGAAGCCGCAGCGAACAAGCATTGCAGTGACAGCTAATTAGCTTTAACTGCGTTACCTAAGATGTGCGGTCTCGTTAAATCCAAGCATGCATGGCGCGCCTTGCCGCATACCGATGCTTGATATCGATGCGACGTCGATGAACATTCGCCAGACCATCTGATCTGGAGCACCGAGCGCCCATGCGAGCGCCGCCTTTATTGGCGAGACATGCGAGACCACAATGGCAAGGTCGTCGCTTAGCAACAACTCCCCCATGAGCGATCCAACTCGCTTAGATACATCATGCAGACTCTCGCCACCCGGGGGTTTGAACTCCGGGTCTGAGCGCCACTGCCTCCACGCCTCGATAGGGACATCCGAGATCGGCGTGCCATCCCACTCCCCGTAATTCATCTCGACCAGACGGTCCTCTATCTCAACTGTCAGACCGGTTGAGGCTGCGATCGCGTCGGCTGTTTGGCGAGCCCTAGAGAGCGGACTGCTGAGAATAAAAGCCGGCTTGCTCCCCTGGAGTCTCGACCCTAAGCGCTGCGCCTGAGACTCGCCGAGTTCGGTAAGTGGGGGATCTATTCGACCTACGAGTAATCCATCGCGATTCGAAGCAGTCTGACCATGGCGAATGAGCAGAATCAACGTGAGACCTCACTAAGGCGTCCGGA
The DNA here is from genome assembly GCA_037132095.1 of Actinomycetes bacterium. GTDB lineage: Bacteria > Actinomycetota > Acidimicrobiia > IMCC26256 > IMCC26256 > IMCC26256. Next base: position 2,690 of record JBAXPT010000119.1, on the reverse strand, counting down.
GCGGAGAAACAATGATCTTCGTTCAGGGTCTCGGAGTCCGAACCGCCCCCACATCCACCCGAGACAGGCAATACCGATGCCCTCAGAGAGGACGAGGAACGTGAGCGGCGGGATTAGCGCAACATCGCCGAAACCTCCCCCTACTAATGGCCAGAGAAATACTTGATCATGGAGAAATGAACCAGATAGGACGAGGCCGCAGAGCACGCCTATAGGCAGGCAGAGAAGTCGGCGCCGCAGTAAGCGTGGCCTACCGATCGTACCGAGCATTACTAATGTCAGAAGACAGACTCCGATAATGAACGCGTGCCCATAGGCCATGTGCCCAAATGGCGCATCTATTAATAGCGGGAGCAACGCACCCCCGCCCACAAGTCGATAATCGAGTCCACTCGAGGTAAATACCCGATAGATAACAACTACGGATACCCCGACATACCAAAAAAACAACTTCTACTCCACTGCCTTCAACGGTGCATCGAGTGCAGCATTTACAAGAGCGTCTGCCTCGGTATTGAACTCGCGCCGAACATGTTGAAGTTCGAATTTTGGAAAGGTAGAGAGTAGCGACGCTGCTTCACGGTGGAGTGGCTGAAGGCCAGCATTCTTAACTCGGTAGCGACCCTCTAATTGACGGATTAAGAGCTCTGAGTCTGCGCGTACCTTTACCTCTAAGGGAGAGAATTTCTGCGCAGCACGTAGCCCAGCTATAAGTGCTTTGTACTCAGCGACGTTGTTTGTAGCTACTCCAATGCACTCACTTACCGAGTCGAGCAATTGAGCTGGATCACTGCGAGTATCCAGAACCACTGCACCAATGGCAGCAGGCCCAGGGTTACCGCGAGATCCGCCGTCGCAGAACACGGTCACACTGGGTACGTGCAATTCAGGAGTATCGAAGAGAGATGGATCGCTGCTCACGGGACGAGAATTGCTCCACAATTGTCACAGCACGACTCACCGGGTATTCCACGTTTGATCCGGTCGATCTCGTTAGCGGGGATACTCAAACGACAACCCTGGCAGGTGTTACCTACCAGCCTTGCTACTCCTACCCCGTTAGCGCGTCCTCGAACAAGCTCATACGTAGCAAGAAGCGCATCAGGCAAGCCATAAGCCTCTGAGTTGCGTGCCTCGACTACAACAGCAATCTGCGCATCCAAATCTGCCTCTCCTGCTGCGATCTCGAGACGAGCGAGCGCTGCAGCCGCAGTATGCACTTGAACCTGCGCATCAAGAGCGGCTACCTCCGCCTCAAGAGTCTCGAGCGTCTGCATTAACTCGAGTTCGCGATCTTCGAGCACTCCTTGGCGCGCCCCAAGTTGATCGATCTCCGTCTGAAGCGCCTGAAGTTCTTTAATCGCAGTGACTTTGCCGGAATAGAGAGACTTATCTGCTGCAACCGACTTCTCGCGGACTGATGCAACTTCGTCATCGAGCCTATGCGCATCGCGTGCCACAACATCTCGCTGCGCCGCGAGCTCCGTAAGCCCTGGCGTAATAGCGGCTATGGCCGACTCAGCGTTTGCTAAATCACTACGCGCTGGAAGGGTTGAGCGCTGCCTTCGGAGACGGTCAAGAGATAGATCGTGTTCCTGGACAACTACGAGATGATCAAGATCAGTCACGAGGGCAAGCCTACCGACATGGGGATCCGGTATGGATTAGCGCTATTCGTTCGGCTCCTCATAGAGGCGGAGGAATCGTCGAGGTGGTCGGCGGATTAGAGCTTGTAGTTGGGCTCAAGGTCGTAGAAGTACTCGACACGGGAGGAGCGGTAGGCCCGTCCGGTCCACTAGGTCCGCTAGGCCCTGTCGCCCCCGAAGGGTTGATCTGGAGGCGCGCCCCACGCCCGGCCTCAGTAATAGATGAGGCAGTCGGCCACAATTTCTCGTTTGGTTTCGCGAACTCCCTAACCACCTTGCCTCTTAATGCAGCATCCATGAATACCTTCCAGATCATCGCTGGGTAGGTTCCACCATAGACAGCGCCGATTTTCCCGACATTCGTCATGGGCGTATAGGCAGCAGGGTCGCCCATCCAGACCGCTGCGACTAATTCTGGGGTGTAGCCAACAAACCACGCATTTGTTTTGTCGTCCGTGGTTCCGGTCTTGCCTGCAGAGAATCTCTCAACCTTGCCCTTACCGCCGGCTCGGTCTCCTGGGGCCAATCGTGCCCTTGTACCTGTGCCTGAACGAATGACGCCCTGAAGAATCGAGGTCTCCGTGCGCGCTACCTCGGCGGAGAGAACACGCTTTCCGGGTTCGCGATCCTCGAATATCACACGACCGTTACGGTCTCTCAACTTGGTAATAAAGACAGGGGCGTGCTTAATGCCCTCAGCGGCGAGCGTGGAGTAAACCGTCGCCATCTCCAACGGGCTTACACCGATAGTGCCGAGAGTGATCGATGGGTAGGGAGGTATTTCATGCGTGACACCAAGGCGTGTGGCCATCTCCGAGACTTTCTTCGGGCCTAGCGCCGCAATCAATCGCGCATATGCACAGTTAACGGACTCCTCTGTAGCGGAGCGGAGGTTGAAGACCCCTCCGCCGCCCTCGGCGTTTCGAGTTGTCCACGGCGCAAAACCATCTATTTTTATAATGCAGGGGCTAGAACCGCTGATTGAGTCGTTTACCGAATAACCATTCTCAAGGGCAGCGGCAAGCGTTATCGCCTTGAAGGTCG
>JBAXPT010000118.1:0-6240 GCA_037132095.1 Actinomycetes bacterium | reverse complement strand
GACATAAATGAGATACAACCACCACACAGCCCCAACCGCCAATTCAGCCTCCATCTCAGCGGCACTGAGCCTCTCTTCCTCAGCGAACAGGATTAGCCTCTACTTCTCGACCCCAAAAATGGTCAAAGCGCAGAGGCAAATCCTGAGGAGCATTAATGATTAAGAAACGAATCGCCATATTCTCAAGCACTACGACTCTGGTAGTTGCACTCCTCGCTGCTCCACTTGCGTCATCGGCAGGCGCCGCAACTATTACCAAGCGCCTCATAAAAGTGGAGGCGACTATCGCCTCTCAGCAGAAGATCACACATACCGTCTCTCCGAATGGTCGGCGGGTTTACGGATTCAATCTCCTAGTAGGGAGAGACGAACGCGGGAGCAATCCGATTGACGTTGAGATGCTCGGTAATGTCAATTACCTCAAGGGGAACGGTCCATTCTTTGGGTTCATAACATTCACCGCTAAGGATGGAAGCACCCTGGGAGTTCAGATGGACGGCAAGGCAAAGGTTCTGCCCAACGGAACCGACACACGTGTCATCGCTCCGTTAAAAGTCATCGGGGGAACTGGAAAATGGCTCTACGCTGAAGGCAAGGGGACCTTCACCGGATTGCGCACCGCCGCACTTGGTGCTGATGTTAAGTCAAAATTCGTCATTCGCCTTAAGGATCAATAGACAAGAATAAACAAGCGGCAGCGACTCCTTGTAGCCCGATTCAACGCCTACAATTTCTCCGATGGACCGGCGTATCTCAGTTGTTCTTATAGGTGCTGCGACAGTTGCATTCGCACTCGTTGCTGCACTCGTAGTCGGCGGAGGCGAGAACGGCAACGACGATGGCTCCTCGCAGAATGCGATCCCCACAACTACGAGTCAACAGAGGTCTCCCGAGACCGATCCAGGTGTTGCGAGTAGTTCAAAGGCTCCAACGACCACAACCTCTCAATCGAAGACTCCATCGGAGGCTCGCCGCCTAACGACTCTCCGCACAATAAACGGCGCCATCTCCCCTAAGTCTGTTGTGGCCTCTGGACGCGGCCTCGTCTCAGCACAGAACATGATGTACCAGCACTCGGTGACTGTCTATGACGCTGACGGGAATTTGGTCAAGACGATCCCCGACTCCGTTGACCTAACCGCTCTAGGCGCTACAGGGCACCCTGGGATTTCTAAGGGATCTCCGGTCGAGGCCGCATACTCGCCTGATGGTCGAACCGCTTACGTCTCGAACTACTCAATGTACGGCTCCGGATTTGGCCCGGAGGGGTTGGATAATTGCAGTGCAGGAGATGGAACCTCCGAGTCTTTTCTGTATCGAATCGATATGAAAACTTTGAGCATCAACGCGGTAGCGGCTGTCGGCGCAGTCCCAAAATATGTTGCGGTAACCCCCGATAATCGCTACGTGCTCGTCTCGAATTGGTGCTCTGCTGCCGTATCCGTTGTTGATCGCTCCTCAATGAAAGAAGTAAAGCGCATTCCAGTAGGTGCGTATCCACGCGGTATAGCCGTTAGCCCAGACTCGAGTAAGGCATACATCGCCGTCATGGGCACAAGAGATGTCGCAGTAATTGACCTAGGGACCCTCGGGGTGTCTTATATCCGCAACGTCGGCGGAGGCCCCCGGCATGTAGTGATTGACCCTACAGGGCGCTACCTTTATCTGACTCTAAATAAAGATGGGCAGGTTGTAAAGGTTGATACGACAACCGGAACAGTTGTCGGGCGAGTGAATACTGGGAGTCAACCGAGGAGCATGGCTATCTCGCCCGACGGCACTGCTCTTTATGTTGTCAACTACGACTCCAATACTCTCGCCAAAGTGCGAGCCTCAGATCTCGCCATCCTTCAAACGATCCCTACGGGTGAGCACCCGATCGGCATCACCTATGAACCCGCGACCAACCGAGTCTGGGTTGCTGTTTACACCGGCTCCATCGTTGTGCTCCAGGACTCCTAATACCTTCAGCGGTTCTGTCTCCGGTTCGGATTCTCTCGGCCAAATCGAACCCCCAATGGCGCATAAAAATGGCCCATAAATAGGTCTTCTCCCTAGGTCCAAAGACCCAACTTTTTACGTGGTCCCGCTATATCTCTAGCAATTTCCTCTGTTACTTGATGCAGGCCTCAAGGCCTATCTCCATGCTGCCGATGCTCTAAGTGTCCGCAACAAGGAGAACAACAGAGATGCTAAACATTCGAAGATCCACAACGACGGGAGGCGCCCGAGCAGTTCGGCGGCGTATCGCGTCTATCGCTGGAGTGATTGCTCTCGCTATGGTCGCAACTGCTTGTGCAGCAGTCCCTGTGACAGCGTTTACGCGAACTGGAGCGACAGTTGGTAATCCTGCAACCGCTGTTGAATGGTTCGCGTCCCCAGCTCCAAATGGGCGAGAGGTTCGCCTGGCACTTCTTCGTGCTCAAGGCGATGGACCGCACCCAGCACTCTTGATACTCCCAGGTAGCGATGGACTAACCGATACCTATATCAAGCTCGCTCGAGACTTTGCGGCACAGGGTTTTGATGTTGCAGCAGGCTGCTGGTTTGGCCTCCCCAACACCACCAGCTTGGTCGCACGAATTGACTGCGACAACGCTCCTGATTTCACTGGGGTCTCCGAGGCGTCTGTAGGCGCAGTTCAGGCGCTTGTAGATGCGACACTTGAAGCAACAGGAGTAGCCCCAGATCAACTTGGGATCCTTGGGTACTCGAGAGGCGGCGGAGCGGCACTGCTTCGATCAGCCCGCACCGGCGCCGAGGAGCCAATTGTGGATCTCGCCGGAATGGTTACTGGTCAGGTGCAGGGATTTGGTACTCCACTCCCTACCGACGTCAATATCATTCCATCTGCGACCGCTATCTCCGCACCAACGTTGATGCTTCACGGTACAAGTGACGGAATTGTTGTTCCTACCCAGACCACAACTCTTGCGAGTGCTATGCGTTCAGCGAAACGGGATGTAACAGTTCACTGGTACACAACGGAGTGCGACGGCGCCTGCAACCACGACCTCTTGGCCCATACCCGCTCGCGTAACGACGTAATTGAGCGGGCCTCGGCCTGGCTACACCTCGAGCTCAGTTAGGGATTAGTCCTCAAAGATGATCGTGCGATTACCCGTTAGCAAAACGCGAAACTGGCAATGAGCAGATAGGGCTTGGGCAAGAACTGCACACTCAAGTTCGCGCCCTCGCCGAGCCAAATCTTCTGGCCCGTCGCGATGAGAGACTGGAGTTGAGGCTTGGGCAATGATCGGCCCTTCATCAAGGTCTACGGTCGCATAGTGCGCAGTGGCTCCGATCAATTTTACTCCACGATCCCATGCTCGCTGGTAGGCGCCCGCACCTATAAATGCTGGCAAGAGCGCATGATGCACATTGATTGCGGGTGCATTAATTCGGTCTAAGAAATCAGCCGAGAGAATACGCATATACCGAGCAAGAACGACAAGATCAAAATCAAAGCCATCAAGAGCCTCTAGCACTGCAGACTCGTGCTCCTCTCTGCTGCGTCTATCTACCGCGACTTCGACAAACGGCACGTCGAATCGTCGAGCTAAGTCCGCATGGTCAGGCTGATCGGAGACGATGCAAGCAACATCAATGGGGTTCTCAGCAAGCGCTACCTTCGACATCACGTCGTACGCGGCATGCCCGGCACGAGAGACAAATAGTGCGATCCGAGTACGAGTCCCTATGAGGTGGCATGTCACTACACCTGAGGTGAGAGCCACTATCTCGTCGCGCATGATCTCAACAGACTGAGCACTCGGGATCGAGATAACCATCCGCTGCACAAATGCCAAACCCGGAATCGTGTGCTGCTCTGCCTCGGCGATATTCCCACCGATATCGCGCACATAAGAAGTCGTGTCAGCAACAAGCCCCGGACGGTCTGGAGCGGAGACTAAAACCACAACATCTTGATTCACCGCTTAACCACTAAGCCCTTTGCCTCAAGCTCAGCGATGAGCGCTGCGTTCGTGGTGCCGAGCACCGATGCAAGGACAGTTATGTCGTCTCTCCGGAGCGTCATCACCTTGCCGGCGTAGTCTCCACGCCGAATCTGGATTGCAGATACGTAGCGACGAATCGCCTCGGCCATCGGAGAATAGATGGCAGAGAGTCCGACCAAATCGAGGCTGATGCTCTCACGACTGGTGTCTCCTGGGAGCGCAATTACTCCCTCGGGCTTGGGCATCATGACCTCAGCGCGCACCCCATAGAAATCTGCGAGCCGGAGCAAGCGCGGCGCAGAGATCGAGCGCTCGCCTCTTTCATATGCCCCGAGCACGGAGGCCTTGAATTCTTTATTCGACTCAACCTCAACGGCATGGAGAGAAAGCCCCTTCTGGGTGCGCACGGCGCGAAGCCTCTCCCCCACAGCGATCCCGAAACGCTCTACCGCCGCAGCCTCAAATTCATCCACAACCGCACTTGATGCAGTGGGCTGTTCATCCTTAAATTCGTTCACTCTCCAATCCTGCCCCATCTAGCGAGCCAAGGATGAGACCTAACTCGCTAATTGTGGTCTTTGTCACTGGAGTCGGGATGAATCGCCCACCTCGGCTACGTTTTCACTCTGAAACCGAACCAATTTCTCGAGAGGAAACACCATGCCAGCACCTGACCCCAAAGACCTTGGACCGCTCGCCGCACTAATCGGCACATGGGAAGGAACCGAGGGAGTCGATGTCTCCTTCCACAACGACAAAGACGCCGTAGCGGAGACCCTCTACACCGAGAAGGTCACGATGAACCCGTTCGGACCGGTAGTCAACGGCGAGCAGTCCGTATACGGACTCGACTACCGCATGGCGGCCTACAAGGATGGCGAAGATGAGCCATTCCACACCGAGATCGGCTACTGGCTCTGGGACGCAGCCGACCAGCAAGTGATGCGCTGCTTCCTAGTGCCTCGTTCAACGATGGTGCTAGCCGGTGGAACCTGCAGCGCTGATGCCACCAGTTTCAAGATGACTGCGGAGCGAGGCTCCCTTACTCACGGACTCCTCGAGAGCATTTACTTCTCTCAGAACGCAAGCACCTCCTCCTACACCGTTGACATAACAGTGCACGACGAGAACTCATGGTCATACGACCAGACAACCTCGGTTGACCTCCGCAAGCACGAAAGCGGTTTCGCCCACACCGACCGCAATACTCTGCGCAGGGTTAGCTAACACCAGATGATGGATCTACTTGCCGCCGACGAACTACTCACCACAACGAGGTCGGTGCGCAAGCGACTCGATCTAACCCGCGAGGTATCACTCGACGATGTCATGGAGTGCATCGAGATTGCACTCCAGGCACCGACGGGATCTAACCGTCAGGGCTGGTCTTTCATTGTTGTCACTGACCCCGGCAAACGCTCAGAGTTAGCGCGTCTCTACAAGGACGCTATAACGCTGTATTCGCAGATGCCTCGCCCCGAGTATGAGGCGGGTGACCCACGTGAGGCAAGCAGCGTCAAGGTCGCTGAGTCAGCTTGGTACCTCGCAGAGCACCTGCATGAAGTCCCTGTACTCCTTGTTCCGTGCATTGAGGGCCGAGTCGAGGAGGCAGGCGTACTCGCGCAGGCCTCAACCTATGGGTCGATCCTCCCCGCAGTCTGGTCCTTCGCTCTAGCGGCCCGAGCTCGTGGCCTCGGTACAGCCTGGACCTCTCTGCACCTCATGTACGAGAAAGAGGCTGCGGAGATCCTTGGAATTCCTGACCATGTAACGCAGGCTGCACTTCTGCCGGTTGCATACTTCACCGGAGAGACCTTCAAGCCTGCCGTCCGTTTACCGGCACGTGATGTAACTCATCTGAACCAATGGGGCACTCGGCCGTAGCAGGCGTCACTACTCTCTAAGCAGAGACATGCGGTGCGACTTTGCGGTCATAAGCGCCTGAGAATAGCGGCGACGAGACTAAGAAGTCTGCAGTAGATCGATTGCATGCAACAGGGATGTTCCATACAACTGCAATTCGCAGCAGCGCGCGCACATCGGGGTCGTGAGGCTGAGGCTCTAGTGGGTCCCAGAAGAAAAGCAGCATGTCGATTCCGTAGTCAGCGATTCGGGCACCGATCTGTTGGTCTCCTCCTAGAGGACCAGATCTCAGTCTCTCGATCGGAAGGCCAAGCTCCTCTGCAAGCAATCCCCCAGTTGTACCGGTAGCGCAGAGTTCATGCTGGGAGAGAATCTCTCTATGCTCACGTGCCCACTCAAGCAAGTGCTGCTTCTCATG
>JBAXPT010000117.1:0-6278 GCA_037132095.1 Actinomycetes bacterium | reverse complement strand
CGAAAGGGAGTTCCCTTCTCTACCAAATACTCTGCAAGGTCAGTCGCGGAGGATGCAGGAGAGTCAGCAGCGCTCTTCATACGAGCTTCGTCAAACTCAATTGCCGAGATCAAACCGGTTAGCGCCGAGAGTGTCAGGACGCAGGTATCCACAGCGTCGAATAGTGGCTCCTTATCCTCCTGAAGATCTCGGTTATATGCGAGTGGAAGTCCTTTAAGCGTTGCGAGAAAACCAGTCAGATCGCCAAGCACTCTCCCAGCCTTACCGCGCGCTAGCTCAGCAATATCTGGGTTCTTCTTCTGAGGCAGCATCGAAGAACCTGTGGAGTAGGCGTCGGGGAGTCGAACGAAACCAAACTCTTCGCTCGCCCAGAGCACTATCTCTTCGCCGAGGCGAGAGAGGTGAACCTGCAGAAGCGTTGCGGCGAATAGCGCCTCAGCGACAAAGTCGCGATCCGATACCGCATCGAGGGAGTTCTCAAAACGTCTTGAGAACCCGAGAGCATCAGCTGTGAAATCAGGGTCAATCGGCAGGCTTGAACCTGCGAGAGCACCAGCCCCGAGTGGCGATACATCTGCGCTCGCGTATGTGCTTAGCCATCTCTCAACATCTCGCCCAAGACCCCAGACGTGAGCAAGTAGGTGGTGTGAGAGCAATACTGGCTGGGCGCGCTGGAGGTGGGTATAGCCAGGCAGGTATGCCCCGCCAGCGCCCTCAGCGCGAGACACCAGTGCTTCTTGAAGCGCGCATATGCGTCGAGCAACAACTTTGCTCTCGCGCTTGACCCAGAGTCGAAGATCTGTTGCAACTTGGTCGTTACGGCTTCGACCGGTATGCAGCTTTGCTCCAGCTGGCCCTGCGATCTCGGTGACCCGACGCTCGACTGCAGTGTGGATATCTTCATCCGTCGGCGCAAAAGTAAAAACACCGCCTGCTAATTCTGCTTCAACAGTATTGAGAGCACCTTGAACTGCACTTACCTCATCGGAGGTGAGTAACCCAACAGAACCGAGCATGGCGACATGAGCGCGCGAGCCAGCAATGTCATCCATCGCGAGGCGCTGGTCATAGGAGAGGCTTACGGTAAAGGCTAGGAGTTCGTCTGAAGGCCCATCGCCGAATCGTCCGTGCCATAACGGCTGGCCACCGGGTATTGGCGAATCTGTGTTACTCAAACGACACCACCAGGGCGTTGACGGCGCGACCACGTCTCAGCCGAGAGCCCCCAGAGACGAACGAACCCAGCGGCATCTTCATGCCGGAAAGTATCGGTTGCTTCGTAGGTAGCGAGTCCGTAGTCGTACAGGCCTGAAGGTGAGCGACGACCATTAGGAGCGCAACGCCCGGGCTCCAATAGGAGGCGCACCTCGCCAGTGACGTGCTGTTGCGTAGAGTCAATAAACGCGTCAAGGGCTTCTCTCAGCGGAGAGAACCAAAGGCCGTCATATACAAGCTCGGCGTAACGCGACTCAAGACGTGCTTTCTCGCGCATGACATCACGCTCAAGTGTGATCCCCTCGAGGTCTTGGTGGGCAACAATTAGAGCGAGAGAGCCTGGGCATTCGTATGTCTCACGGCTCTTGATTCCAACCCTGCGGTTCTCGACCATGTCGATACGCCCATATCCATACGAGCCTGCGATCTCCCCCATTAGTGGGACAAGGCGCTCCATAGGCATGAGCTCTCCGTCAAGGCTGATCGGCATTCCGCGTTCGAATCCGATGACGACTTCGCGAGGAGCACTTGGTGCATCAGAGACGTGGCTCGTTAGGTCGTAAATATCTGAGGGAGGAGCGGCCCATGGGTCCTCCATCTCGCCGCACTCAATGGCGCGCCCAACGAGATTCTCATCGATTGAGTAGGGCTTCTGCTTGCTCACATTGATGGGGATTCCAAACCTCTCGGCGTACTCAATGGAGTCTTCTCGGGTAAAGCCCCATACGCGCGTAGGTGCGAGAACTTCAAGTGATGGATTAAGTGTACGTACCCCAACCTCAAAGCGAACCTGATCATTACCCTTGCCCGTGCACCCATGCGCAACAGCATCGCCTTTATAGCGACGCGCTGCATCTACTAAGTGCTTAACAATTACAGGGCGAGAGAGAGCGGAGACAAGCGGGTACTTACCTTCGTATAGAGCATTGGCCTTGAGCGCACGCCCAAAGTACTCAGATGCAAACTCTGCCTTAGCGTCGATTACCTCTGCCTCGACTGCACCCGCTGCCTTAGCACGCTCAAGGATCGCATCCCAATATTGGGCGTCAGCATCAGGGACCTGACCCACATCAACGGCGAGCGCGATTACCTCTGCATTCCACTCTTCTTGAATCCACTTAACGGCCACAGATGTATCAAGGCCTCCGGAGTATGCCAACACAACACGCTTTGCACTCACGATCTATCTCCTGTTTTTTAGTAAATCTTCTCGAGTATTTACAGCCCGGCTAGCTCGGAGAGCTTGGCCGCTATCAAAGAACTTGGCGCTGATTCAGCGCAGATAACCATAACGGTATCGTCGCCACTTACATTTCCAATTACATCCGCCAGACCAGAGCGATCGAGAGCGGAGCCAACAACATGGGCCGATCCGGGCGGGGTGCGCAGCACCACAATATTGCCGCTGCTGGCAATCTCAACGACAAACTCCCCCATCACGCGACGTAAGTGGTCGTCCGGAGCCACACGCTCCTGAGCAAGCTCAGGAATGGCATAGACCAAGCCGCCCTTAGTGCGCACTTTTACCGCGCCGAGATCCTCTAGGTCACGACTGACTGTTGCCTGAGTCACGATAATTCCTTCAGCGGCAAGTTTGTCTCTCAGATCCTCCTGGCTCCCTACACCTTGCTCCTCTATGAGTTTGACTATTCGATGCTGACGTTGAGGTTTACTTAGGGTCGACATCAGTCTGCGCCTCCCGCCGCGACTACCAGAGCAAATAGCGCCCTAGCAGTATGCATTCGATTTGTTGCCTGCGCCCAGACTGCAGAGCGATCACCATCAATAACTGAGGCGGTCACTTCTTCACCACGATGCGCAGGGAGGCAGTGCATGAACCAAGCGTCTTGCGAGGCTGCAGCCATCACTCGATCATCTACTTGCCACCCAGCGAAAGCGGCTCGGCGCTCCTCGGCCTCAGCCTCCTCCCCCATTGATGCCCAGACATCGGTATACACAGCATCAACACCTTGGGCAGCCTCAATTGGGTCCTGGATCAACGTAATAGAGCCGCCAAGATTGCGAGCGTTCTCTACAACCTCAGGATCCAACTCGTAGCCAGGGGGTGACGAGACGATTAGTTCTAACCCAGTAAGAGCAGCAGCGAATGCAAGCGAAGCCGTGACATTGTTGCCATCGCCTATGTATGCAATACGTCGCCCCTCGACAGAGCCAAATAGTTCTCTAATCGTCAGCACATCCGCGAGTCCCTGACACGGGTGAGCACGATCTGAGAGCAAGTTAATTACGGGAACCTTCGAGACCGCCCTCATCTGCTCAAGTACTGCGTGGTCAAATACGCGTGCTGCAATAATTGCGCAGTAAGAACCGAGAGTGAGCGCTACATCCTCTGCCGTCTCGCGCGTTCCGATCCCTAACTCCTCGGGCCGAATGTAGATCGGGTGCCCAGAGAGTGTCGCTACCGCCATCTCTGATGAGAGGCGCGTGCGCGCAGATGGTTTCTCAAATACAAGTGCCACACCCTTCCCTTTTAGAGCCTGTGGAATCCCTGCGGGGTCGCGCTTCCACTGTGCAGCATTATCGAGAATTGTCGCAACCTGAGTCGCAGTCAGGTCATCTAGTTCTAAAACATTCAGAGTCATGCCTTGCCTCCCATCTCACTTAGTACCGAGCTAAGAATCGCTACGGCCTCGTCAATTTCCGTGTCGCTGACTAACAGCGGTGGAGCTAAACGGAGCGCTGTAGCGGTCACTGCATTAATAACAAGTCCGTTCGAGAGACATGCCGCTGCTGTCTCTTTCGCATTAATGCCATCGCCTAATTCGCATGCAAGAAGAAGACCCATACCCCGAACTTCCTTAATATCCGGTAGCGCAGAAAGCAACTCTGCGAGCCGCTTCCCCTTCTCCTCAGCGCGCTTGGGCACATCCTCCGCCTCCATTACATCAAGAACAGCGAGTGCAGCGCGCGCAGCAAGCGGCTGACCGCCAAATGTGGTGCCGTGATCCCCAGGGCGAAAAGCCGAGGCAACCTCAGAGCGGGCCCAGCAAGCACCAATTGGCATTCCATTACCCAGAGCCTTAGCCATCGTGACGATATCGGGGCGTGCGTCGGTTGAGTGCTCAAAGCCAAACCACTTACCGGTGCGGCCGAGGCCGGTCTGAACTTCATCCGCTATGAGCAAAACCTCACGCTCATCACATAGAGCACGTACCGCGTCTAAATAACCAGACGGTGCTGGAATTACACCACCCTCCGCCTGAATCGACTCAATCATTACAGCGCAGACGCGTTCATCCATTGCATTAGTGAGCCCGCCTATGTCACCAAACTCGACCTGCCTAAATGTGGCTGGCATGGGCTGAAAGGTCTCCTGCTTCTCTGGCTGGCCGGTAGCAGCCAAAGTGGCAAGCGTGCGCCCATGGAAAGAATTAAACGCAGAGAGAATGTGATAGCGCTCTGGACCGCCATTTAGTTGACCATGACGACGCGCCAATTTTATTGCACACTCATTTGCTTCAGCGCCGGAGTTAGTGAAGAACAACCTCCCCGTGGTGCCAGTTGCAGAGGTAAGTAGTAGATCCAACCTCTCAGCAAGTCTTGGTTGAATATCGTTGTAAAAAAGATTCGATACATGCGCAAGTGTGCGCGCCTGATCAGCAATTGCAGCAGCAACCACAGGGTGAGCGTGACCCAGAGAAGTAACGGCCAGGCCACAGAGAAAATCGAGATAGACCCTGCCTTCACTATCCCAGAGGCGCGTCCCCTCTCCGCGTACAAACGCGACTGGTTGACGCGCGTAAGTAGAGAAGACATGCTCTGCATCGAGCTGTGACAGCTCATTCTGTGTGAGGTGATTCATGATCCAACCTCGACCATCGTGCCAATGCCCTCGCTCGTAAAGAACTCGAGCAGTAGGGCATGAGGGAGTCGACCATCAAGGATGTGGGCGCGTTTGACTCCGTTACGCAAGGCATGCGCGCATGACTCAAGTTTAGGAATCATCCCCTCGCCTGCCTTCCCGGCGGAGAGGAGGGCCTCTAGGCCCGCAAGATCAAGACGAGAGATTAACGACGCCTCGTCAGGCCACTCTGCATAGACACCCGAGACATCAGTTAAATAGACAAGTTTCTCGGCACCTAGAGCCTCAGCAATTGCACCAGCGACTGTATCGGCGTTGATGTTGTAGGCCTGTCCATCGACGTCGACCCCAACCGTTGCAATAACAGGGATCAACTCCTCACGGATCAACCGCTCAATAATTGCAGCCTCAATGTGCTCTACGTCGCCGACAAAACCAAGAGCTGGGTCGCGTTGGGTAACCGTGATCAGCCCGGCATCTTCACCTGATAGGCCAACCGCATAGGAGCCGTGCCTGTTTATAGAGGCAACTACTTCACGATTTACTTTTCCGACTAGTGCCATCCGGACAATGTCGATCGTCTCAGCGTCGGTTACGCGCCTGCCGTCAACAAACTCAGGCTCTTTACCGAGCCTGCGCATTAAATCTGTGATCTGCGGGCCTCCACCATGAACGACCACCGGATTTATTCCGACAAGCCGCATCAGAACAATGTCGCGTGCAAATAAGTCGGCGAGTTCAGGGCTCTCCATAGCGTTTCCGCCATATTTGACAACGACAGTGCGCCCCGAGAACTCGCGAATATATGGAAGAGCATCTGCGAGAATTGCGGCCTTCTCCCCCGCAGTAGCAATGCGATCCGTGGTCATGAAGTGCCTCTGTTCTCATCGATGTAGGCATACGAGAGGTCGGTGCAGATCATCTCTGCCTCTCCATAACCCAATGCCAAATCACAAGTAATCAAGATCTCGCGCTGTGCCATCAATTTGGCTACCGCAGCAACATCATGCTCCGCTGCAATGCCCTCAGCACAGAGCACATGCTCGCCATACGAGATTGTGACGCTCTCCTGGTCCATGAAAGCCCCACTAGCGCCAAGCTCCGAGAGAATCCGACCCCAGTATGGGTCTTCGCCGTTTAGGGAGCATTGAACTAATTGACTCGATGCAACCGAGCGGGCAGCGAGCGAAGCTTCCCTATCCGTGCGCGCACCTGTGACTCTGATCGTCGCTACCTTTGT
>JBAXPT010000116.1:0-6390 GCA_037132095.1 Actinomycetes bacterium | reverse complement strand
TAACTAGGTACTAAACGGCGAGCAGGTCGCGAGCGCCAGTATCTGCCGATGGGTGCCTCAGCTTGGACATCGCGCGAGCCTCAATCTGGCGGATGCGCTCTCGTGTCAGGTTGAAGTGCTCCCCAACCTCCTCGAGAGTGCGGGGCTCACCGCGATCTAGACCAAAACGAAGTTGAAGAATCTGCTTCTCGCGCTCATCTAGAGGTGCGAGCAACTTCTCTATCTCCTCTGGCAGAAGTGCCGTTGCAGCGACCTCAAATGGAGACTCAGCCGAGCGATCCTCGACTATGTCTCCAAGCTCAGCATCGCCGTCTTCTCGCAGTGGCTCTGAGAGCGAGAGGGGCTCGGCTGCGAAGCGAAGCGCCTCGGTTACCTTGTCCTCGGGCATCTCCACCTCAGCAGCTAGCTCCGAGAGAGTCGCTTGACGACCGAGTTTTAGCTCGAGACGTGAGCGCGCTTTCTGGAGACGAGCAAGGGTGTCGCCAGCATGTACTGGGAGCCGAATTGTTCGACCAGTATTGGCAATACCGCGAGTAATGGCTTGACGAATCCACCATGTCGCATAGGTCGAGAACTTGAAACCTTTACGCCAGTCGAATTTCTCAACTGCGTGGATGAGCCCCAGGTTTCCCTCTTGGATTAGGTCCAGAAGTGGAAGACCAGATGCCTGATACTTCTTTGCAATTGAGACAACGAGCCGCAGGTTCGACTGCACGAAGGTCTGTGTGGCCTCTTCGCCGTCACGATCCGCTCGCTTAACTTCGCGCTTCTTTGCGGGTGTCAGCTTCTTGAATGCAGCGGCGTCTGCGATCTGCTCGCGCGCCTTAATGCCATTCTCAATCAACTGAGCGAGGCGGACCTCATCATCTTTTGTGAGCAGTGTGTACTGCCCAATATCTGTGAGGTAGAGCCGGACAAGATCTTCCTCATCCCTATCCACACGATCCTTCGCCACAATTGCCCCTCAAACGCCGATTTCGAGTGGGGCATCTCTGCCTCATTCGCGACCAACCGGTGATCCCGGCCGGGTCTAGCTGTCTATTCTCTGCTACTCGCCCTCAAAAGAGCGAAACGCAGAGCCATAAATCTCTCTTCATCAAGAAATTTTTGTCTCTTCTGTCACATTTACCACCCATCCCTGGGTTCGAGATAACTTTTAGAGTCATCTCAGAGTCCACGAGCCTGTGGAGAAACTATTAACGCCTCCGCTTCGCAATTAATTCCCGCTCGGCTTTGAGGCTCTAATTGAACTCAGAGATATCAATAGCCAAACCATCCAGTAGCAGCCAAGTAGCGGCCAAGCAGAAGGGTTTGCTAAGCGTCACTGGCCCCTCTAGCCACTCCCTCCCTATAGAGTAACTTACGCGTCAAGACCCCCCTTTTTATCCACAGGCTGCCTGTGGATAACCAAGAAGAGTGAGCACCTAAATCATGATCAATCCTGAGAGCAGAAGTTCTAAAAACCTAGAGACAGTGGCCGATCGAGAATCACAAGACTCCAGTGAGATTCTCATCGTGGTGGGGGTCTTTACAGCCATCCCCGGTTCTGAGTCCAGCCTCGCCGGGGTCCTCTCTCGCTATACCGTCCTCACCAGAGGTAATCCGGGGTGCCGCAATGTTGACCTAGCGGCGTCCCTAATTGAACCAGGGCGTTTTGTGCTTATCGAGAAGTGGGCTGATGAATCCGCACAACGCCTCCATGCCGACTCCAACGAGATGGTTGCGATGGCAGAGGACGCGCTCCCCCTCCTCCAATCTGCACCGGTACTCGACCTCACACTCGGAATCAGTGCCCACGACCTTATTTAGACACTTCTTGAGTAGAGATGTCCTTGAGTAGAGATGTCCTTAAATAGAGATGTCCTTAAGTAGGGCAGGCTTACTACTCGCGTATTTGTCGCAGATCATCGCGTCGCACTGCGCGACTCGTTGTCTCCGCCGTTGGGGTAATACTCGCGACTGCCTCCGCGATGCTCTCCCAAGTTGAGAAGCCACCGCTCCATGCTTTTTCGTAAGCAGCGTCAGCGGTATCACTAAAACCACAGGCAAGTCGGTAGACATATCTAAGACGGGCTTCGCGCGTCGGTATTCCTGCACGCACGCAGCGCCCCTCTGCAGTTACTTCCCACAGCACACGCTGCCCATCGGAGAGTTTGTTGTCTCGCGGCGCACCCGCGAACTCGGGGCTAAGGCGGTCCATCCCACGGAGTATCCCAACACCTAACTCGCGCAGCGCTCTCTCTTCATCAAGAACCCGCGCCTTCAGAGTATCTTCAAAATTCCCCCCGGAGTACCAAAGGGAGATTCGCTCGCCGTCAACATCAACATACGAAGCGATCATCGGCTGTGCGAGTTCTTCATCGACCTCAATAGTGATATTTAGGTCACTTGGGGCGCCGACCGCTAGTAGCACCTCATCTAAAAGTTCGCGCATGCGACTCGCCTCAAAGAGAACGAGCGTGAACTCCTCAGGGATCAGGAGGAGATTCGCCACAGAACTCAGCCTGTCTTACCAAGTAACGCACGAGTCTCAGCGATCGATTCGGCCGCAAGCCCTGCAATCTCGTCGATCTCTTTGGTATCGAATCCGGCCAACTCACGAAAACGGCGAGCAATCTGGATTGGGCTCTCATCGGTCTCTCCGCGGAAGCCTCCAAGGCTGAAGAGTTTGTCGACTGCGCGCTGAAACTCAAGTGCACGCTCACGCCTCTCCGGGTCACGCTCGGTTAGTCGACGGAGCCAGTCAGAGCCCATCTTCACGTGCGTCACTTCATCGGCGAGCATCCAGTCTTCACAGAATTTAAGAACCGGGTCGCCCGAGGCTTCACCAAAATCCTTCATCGTGTTGAAGACGTCAATCGCTAGACCCTCGAGCGCGCGATTTACTCCTGCAAGTCTCATCGCAGGGTCAGTTACACAAGCAGCCTCATAAAGAAACGTTGCCTCTGTGTACTCGCCGATCTCAGTACCCATGTGCTCGCCGAGTTTGACTGATATCTCTACATGACGAGACTCGTCCCAGCACTGGCGAGCCATATCGAGCTTGAGAGCAAATGGCGCGTCGGTGTCGTCAAAATCGAATGTTGTACGCCCTGCAGCCTCAAGGGCCTGTATCTCCCCTACGAAAATTCCATGCATTAGAGATCGGGCGCGATCGGGCGCTGCTGCTCGATCTGGTTGAAGGCGCGCCGTACTAATGGTGCGATCACGGACGCGTCCATTGCGAGGATCAGCAAATCCTTCAGCTAGGTCGGAACGGATAAAACGCTCGTCGCGTGCAAGCTCTTCAACTGGCAGAAATCTCTTCACTCTGGAACCGCCTCTGATTTATTCTCCGACTCATTTACTTCCTCGCCAAGCGTACCCGCTCCCGCTATACCACCCGCCACCACGATCAAGGCCTCAAGAGATTTAGCCCTATTTGAAGCACGCTCAATCTGCTCGGGGGTTTTTATGAGCGACTGAAGCAGCATCTCTCCCTCACGCCAGTCTTCGAACTCGTCCTGCAGTAAGAAATTGAGTGTACGAATCGTTGGGGCATCTGTGATGGTTGAGGTGCCGTTTAGGTGGTACGTATAAGCCGCAATAGTCCGTGGAAGCAGCACTCTAAATACGCCAACGAGTTTCTCAATTGTCTGCTCCGCTGCCTCCGGCTCGATTAGCGCCTCAGCAAAGGCAACTATTCCCTCGTTGGCTGGGAGGGTAAGGCGCGCTGGGTTCATCTCGCGCAACTCTGGAAGCCGCTGCTGCAACTGCTCTGCATGCCAGGCGTGGTGATAGCAGTGGCGCCCAAGTACGAGTTTGACATCGAGTTCAGGGACTGTGGCGATCCATCCGCCTAGTGCCTCGAAGAGTCGCATCTCAAGCCATGCATATGCGCCTACACGGCGTGCTGACTCCTCGACATCAAAGAGACCCGGGAGGGCTCTCCTGTCCCAAGGTGCAAAAGCGGGTCGGGGTTTGCGTCCATCTACCATTGCGCCATTCTCGCCACTCGGCGCCCCCCGGGTCAAACTCCGCTCGGTGTTTCGCTCGGTGTTTCTCTCGATGTTTCTCTCGATGTCTCTACTGCTGCTGTGCGCCCATGAGTTCCGCGCTCTGCGATGACAATGGCAGCCAAGATCAAAACGGCTCCAAGATAGCCGGGTATCCCCAAGCGCTCGCCTACGAAATAGCCAATTACTCCAGCAACCACGGGCTCCACAAGGCTAATGATTGTTGTGCGCGATGGATCGACTCGGCGTTGAGCCCATGCAGATAAAGAGAATGCAATCGCTGAGCACCCGACCCCTGTATAGAGGATTGTCCAGAGAACATATGAGTCGATCTTCCCAAAGCCATCAATAATCGCGAAGGGCAAGCAGACTATTGAGATCACAGCGAGTTGGGTCGCCACAAAAGCGATCGTGTTAAATCGGTTTGCATACGCCCCAACAATCACATACCAGCCTGCATAGAAGAGTGCTGCGGCGAGAGTCAACACATCGCCAAAATGCAGAGAGAACGAAGCGCCGGTGAGTAGATATAAGCCGACCATCGATACTGCTACTGCCTCAACAATTCCGCGTCGCGGCCATCTTCTATAAATAAGCGCCTCAATGATTGGCGTGAATACCGCGAATAGTCCGGTGATGAATGCCGAGTTGGAGACCGTTGTATGCCGAAGGCCAATTGTCTGAGCCATCGTGCCGGCCGCAGTAATCAGGCCAACTACCACAGAGATGAAAATAAATATTCGCAGCGTGTCGGTGTGCCGAACGCGCGGCCCTCTCCACCCACCTCGAAGTGCAAACGGCAAGATCGCTGCTGCACCCACTGCGAAACGAATCGTGTTTAACGCAGCAGGAGTGGTTCGCTCTATAGAGACCTGAGTGAATCTAAAAGTAGATCCATAGAGGATCGCTGCTAGTCCAATAGCCAACTCCGGGGCGTAAACCCAAAGAGTGCTGCGCCAGGAGCGATCGTTCGCGACGGTCACCCCTGCCAACGGTTAGTAATTGGGAGTCGACGATCCTTGCCAAATGCCTTCGGGGTAACGCGAACCCCGGGTGGTGATTGGCGCCTCTTGTACTCACTTCGGTCTATCAAACGAATAACTTGCTCGATTACCTCGCGTTCAAAGCCTTCTGCCTCAATCTCTGCGAGTGATAGGTCACGCTCTACGTATGCCTCGATCACGCGATCAAGAATTGCGTAAGGCGGGAGAGAGTCTTCGTCCCTCTGATCTGGGCGCAACTCCGCGCTCGGAGGCTTGGCAATTACATCGGACGGAATGATCTCGCTACCAGTTCGCGTATTGAGGTCGCGACATAACTCAAAAACAAGCATTTTTTCTACATCTTTTATAACCGCAAAACCGCCCGCCATGTCGCCATAGAGAGTTGAGTATCCGGTCGCCATCTCTGATTTATTGCCTGTGGTGAGGACCATCCAGCCAAACTTGTTGGAGAGCGCCATCAAAAGTGTGCCCCTCACCCGCGCCTGAAGATTCTCCTCCGTGAGATCCGGCAAGCGATCTATAAATGACTCGGTTAGGAGAGACTCGAACGCAGCGTGTGCGGCTTCAATGGGGATAGTTCTCGTCTCAATATTGAGCGCATCTGCAAGGGCTGCTGCATCTGTAAGGCTCCCTGGAGACGACCACCGGCTCGGCATCAATACTCCGTGAACACAATCTGCCCCAAGAGCCTCCACCGCAATTGCAGCAACGATCGAGGAGTCGATGCCACCTGAGAGCCCAATTACAACCTCAGAGAAGCCATTCTTGCGGACATAATCGCGGGTGCCGAGCACAAGTGCCTCGAATACTTCATGGGTCGGCGATAAGAGCGGATGAATGGAGGGAGTCGCTGTAGACCCTGCTCTGATTGACTCAGCACTGACAAAAATCTCTCTAAGCGGCTCCGCATCAGGCCGCTTGATGTCTCGCCGCTCCGCTCCTGTGGGTACCTGTAAATCCGCGACTAGGAGTTCCTCAGAGAATTGAGCAGCGCGCGCCAGTAGCACGCCGTGCTCATTAACAATCATCGAGGCACCGTCAAATACAAGCTCGTCCTGACCACCGACAAGATTGGCGTAAACAATTGGAACGCCAGCCTCCTCTGCGCGCGTGCTCAACATCGTTTCACGCTCGGCGACTCTGCCTGCGTAATACGGTGAAGCGTTGAGGTTTACAATCAACTCTGCACCACCCGCAGTCTGCGAGAGTATTGGCCCGCTCTGACTCCAAGCGTCTTCGCAGATTGTCACCCCGACTCGAACGCCGGCAACAACAAATAGTGGACCGTCTTCTATTGATGCTGCAAAGTATCTCTGCTCATCGAAGACTGAGTAGTTAGGCAGAAGGTGCTTACGATAGATACCAATTATCGATCCACCTGCGCAGACTGC
>JBAXPT010000115.1:0-6398 GCA_037132095.1 Actinomycetes bacterium | reverse complement strand
ATCGTAGCGACCGGTGACCTTGAGGTTGATACACATCACACAATCGAGGATGTTGGGATCGTCGTTGGTGGATGCCTTGCAGAGGCTCTTGGCGACAAGTCTGGTGTGCGCCGATTCGCGTCAAATCTTGTGCCCCTTGATGAGGCATTGGTTCAAGTTGCGCTCGACCTAAGTGGTCGACCTTTTATTGTGTACGAGGTAGATCCAATCTCTGAGTGGATCGGAACCTTCGACCCGCAGTTGGCAGAGGAGTTCTGGCGAGCGTTTGTATTCGCTGCCGGCATTACTCTTCACGTTCGTTCGCTCTCTGGAAAGAATGGGCATCACGTCATTGAGGCTTCATTTAAAGGTATTGCACGGGCTCTACGAGATGCGGTGCGTATCGAGGGCTCTGGCGTTCCTTCGACTAAGGGGTCCCTGTAGACCTCTATCCGGCCATTGACCTGCGCGGTGGCCATGCCGTGAGATTGATGCGCGGAGATTTCGCTTTAGAGACTGTTTATGACGACGACCCCGTTGCCGTAGCAGTTGGGTTTGCTGAGGCTGGAGCTAAGTGGATTCATGTCGTTGATCTCGATGCTGCTCGCAGTGGCACAGCCGCCCATCTTGATGTAATTAGGGATATATGCGCCTCAGTAAAGTCGCGCGTGCAGTCGGGCGGGGGAGTGCGCACACGCGAGGCGGCCGAGAATCTCCTGGCAGCTGGCGTGAGTCGAGTTGTGATTGGTACTGCTGCGGTCGAGAACCCTGAGATGGTCGGCTCCCTCGCGGCGAATTATCCGGATGGAGTCGCAGTAGGTCTCGATGCTCGCGGGCGCGAGGTAGCTGTAAAGGGTTGGGTAGAGGGCAGTGGCTACGATCTAATTGACTTGGCTAAGGGATTCTCTGAGCAGGGAGTAGCCGCCCTAGTGGTCACGGAGATTCAACGTGACGGAACTCTTGAGGGCCCGGACTTAGCGCAACTTCTAGATGTCCTCTCGGAGTCCGAGATTCCGCTCATTGCTAGTGGTGGTGTCGGGACCCTCGGAGACCTCACTGCGTTGCTCGGTCTCGAATCCAACGATCGTCGCCTCGCAGGAGCAATTGTTGGGCGCGCACTCTATGAATCAAGATTCGATGTATCAGAGGCTCTCAAGCTTTTGGATGAATCCCAATGACTCCATTCGATATTGAGACCGGAGCACTCCCAATTGGCGACGGGAAATATTTAGCGAATCTCTCTCCGCGCTGGTGGGTACAGCAGGGACCCAACGGCGGTTACGTAGCGGCAATTGTTCTTCGTGCATTTACAGCAGCCGTAGATGACGAGGCGCGTACACCAAGGTCCTTGACACTCCATTACCTTCGCCCTGCTGTTGAGGGTGAGGCAGTCGTTGAGGTGACGATTGAGAGATCGGGGAGGTCGCTAACAACGCTCTCGGCCCGTTTAATGCAGGGAGATCGCCTTATTGCTTTAGCGATTGGCGCCTTCTCTCTCGCAAGGCCGGGTAATGACTTCTGCGATCTGGTCATGCCACAGGTTCCGGGGCCTTCGCATTATGCGGTCCCAAAGATTCCAGAGCATGCAATCCCAATTGGACGAAGATGGGACACGCGCTGGGCGATTGGGCGTCCACCCATGCAGGGGGATTCAGCGTCCTCCAAAGCGGTAGCAGGGGGTTGGATACGTCTCCCTGAGTGTCAACCAATTGACGCTGTAGTTGCTGCGGCGATCACCGATGGATGGCTGCCCCCAATTTTCTCAAAGGTAGATACTGCGCTGGCAGTTCCGACGGTTGACCTAACCATCCATTTCAGGTCATCTCTGCCTCATCCAGGGTTAAAAGATGACGACTTTGTCCTAGCTGTCTTCCGTACCAATGTCATTGCAGATGGCTTCTTGGAGGAGGACGGAGAGATATGGGCCCCGGATGGAACCCTCATAGCTCAGAGTCGACAATTAGCGGTCGTGCTTCCGCTCAATTAACCGCTCTTCGGTGTAGTTAGAGCGTGAACAAAGAAGGCCAGAACCACGGCTTCATCTCTCCAAGCATCTTGGCGTCCAGATGGTCCGCCGTGACCCGACCCCATCTCTGTGCGCAGAATTAAGAGGTTCTCGTCGGAGCGCAAGGCCCGATGCTTAGCCACCCATTTTGCTGGTTCCCAGTACATAACACGAGGATCATTGAGGCCAGCCGCTACAAACATTGCTGGGTAAGGATGATTCTCAACATTGTCATAAGGCGAGTACGAGAGCATGTATTCGTAGTCTTCTCTGCTCTCAATTGGGTTTCCCCACTCCTCCCATTCGCCGACCGTGAGAGGGAGTGCAGCGTCGCTCATCGTGGAGACGCAATCTACGAAGGGCACCTCGGCGGAGATGGCACTAAACGCCTGTGGGGCAAGATTCGAGACTGCACCCATCAGCAAACCACCAGCGCTTCGTCCGCGCGCCCCAAGTCTCTCGGGTGAGGTGTACTTCTCCGCGCAGAGATACTCCGCGCAGGTAATGAAATCTGTGAAGGTATTTCGCTTCTGAAGAAGCCTGCCTTGCTCGTACCAGGAACGACCCATCTCCCCGCCGCCTCTGATGTGGGCGATCGCGTATACAAAACCGCGGTCAAGGAGGCTAAGGCGTGCGCTAGAGAACGAAGGCTCGATACAAATCTCGTAGGAGCCGTAGCCATAGAGAAGAGATGGAGCGGTT
The DNA here is from genome assembly GCA_037132095.1 of Actinomycetes bacterium. Taxonomy (GTDB): domain Bacteria; phylum Actinomycetota; class Acidimicrobiia; order IMCC26256; family IMCC26256; genus IMCC26256. Next base: position 3,712 of record JBAXPT010000115.1, on the reverse strand, counting down.
CCATCAATGGGGGTCGTATTTTTGTAGACAATTGAGATCGGAATCTTGGTGCCATCAGTGGCTGTAGCCCACGATCGCTCGCAGGTGTACTGCTCCTTATCGAAGCCCGGTATCTCGGTCTCCTTAACTATCAAAGAGGAGCCTGATTCGAAGTTGTAATCAAGATCTTGCGATGGCTGCGTCGGCGATGCGTAGTTATATCTAAGTGTCTCGGACGAGTACTCAGGGTTAGCCCCGGTAGCGACGGTGTAGACAGGATCCGCCATGTCGATGTGTCTTTCGGTGCCATCGGCGACTCGAATCACCCGCAGGTGCTCCAATCCAGCACGTCGTTCCGAAATTACTACGTGCTCAGCAAAGACATCCATCTCCGCTATGCGCGTACCTAATCGATGAGGGGCTAAGTCGCTCCATGTGTCGGGCTCCGAGTCTCCAATGGTGGCAGTGACGACACGAAAATCAAGTGCGTTGTCGTTCGTGAGAATTGCCCATTGATCTTTCGCTGACTCCCCAGCAATTTCGCTAACTGATTTACCGCTCGCTGCGCGAAGGTGATCTACCTCATACTCGATTCCGTGGCGTCGCTGCGCTATTAGGCGTGGCTCCGCCTCGGGAGTATCACTGGGAATGAATCGAACATCTGAGGTGATGCGGGAACCAGTGCCGATGAGTATGTAATCCCCACTCCGAGACTCGTAGACGCTCACGAAGAAGGATTCGTCCGGCTCCTCGAAGACGAGGGTGTCCTCGGTTGACGATGAGCCGATCTCGTGCCGCCACACTTGATAAGGCCGAACCGCTTCATCTGGGCGTGTGTAGAAAATCCATCGCGAGTCTTTAGACCAAGCAACACCGTAATAAAGATTTGGAATTTCATCGGGGAGATCCTCGGAGGTCTCGAGGTCTCGAATCCGAAGTTCGTATACCTCGCCACCGTTAGTATCGAGAGCATAAGCAAGTAAGCGATGGTCAGGGCTTATCTCATAAGAACCAACCTCAAAAAACTCGTGGCCAACTGCGAGGGCGTTCTCGTCCAACACCACTTCTTCTTCTGCTGCTGCCCCGATGCCGGATTCCCAAGGACGCCTTAGGTGTTTTACATAGGGTTGGTCTGAGAAGCTCCGCTCGAAATACTCCCAAGGCCCCTTTCGGACAGGGGCGCTGTCAGCGACAGGGAGCACGCGTGACTCAATCTCCGCATATATGGCGTCTCTCTCAGCGATCGTCTCGGCCAATATGGCGTCTGCGTATCTATTCTCTTCAAGGAGATATGTGATGACCGCTGGGTCGTTGCGGTCCTGTAGCCATCTGTAGTCATCACTCCGCTCAGTGCCATGGGCAACGTGCTTAAAAGGACGCTTCGCTGCTACGGGTGCTGCCATCGGCGCTGTGGTCTGAGTTGGCTCCATGTGGGCAGTCTCCCACGGGGAGGTTCTTACACCTAAACCATCCAATATTGCTCGGGGCATTGGCTACGCTCTCAGGGATGTTGATCGCCGAGCCCATTTCTTTTACTGAAGACGAGATTGCTGCTGTGCGGTGGAGTCAAGAAGGCTTGGCTACTGCGATTGTCCAAGAGGAGTCGACAGGGCAGGTCTTGATGCTTGCTTGGGTCAATGAGGCCTCTCTTCGTAAGAGCCTTGAGACAGGGCGCACTTGGTTCTGGAGTAGAAGCAGGAAAGAGTTTTGGTGCAAGGGGGAGACCTCTGGAGACCGTCAATTTATCCGTCGCGCTGCTTATGACTGCGACGTTGATGCGATCCTTTTTGTCGTTGAGCAAGAGGGCAATGGCGCTTGCCATACCGGCGAGCGATCATGCTTTTTTCGCGACTTCGGCTCTGGTGCTAATCCCGGAGCGTTATGAACGAGAAACAAGATCTCTCTGGAGTAGCTCGGCCCACACGTGAAGAGTTTCGCGATCTAGCGAAGAAGTACACAGTTGTGCCTGTCTGGAGAACGCTGCTCGCCGATTTTGAGACGCCAGTCAGCGTATTCGCAAAATTGGTAGGCGATAGCGACGGCTTCTTGCTCGAGTCTGTCGAGCATGGAGTTCGATGGGGTCGTTTCTCATTTATTGGGAGCGACCCTGAGCTCACTCTTGTGGCTCGAGGAAACGATGTAGTTGTCACCGGTGAGATTCCTGTTGGCGTACCTACCGATGGCGGTGCACTCAATGCTATTGAGGCCCTGCTCTCGCATTACAAGGCGCCGAGTTTTGAGGATCTACCGCCCTTCCACGGTGGAGTAGTCGGTTATCTCGGCTACGACGTCGTGCGCGAGGTTGAGTACCTGCCAAATGCTCCGGCAGATGATATCGGTTGGCCAGATGCAGTTTTTACGGTGACTGGCCATGTCACGGCATTTGATCATTTTGCTCAGCGCCTCTATCTAATGGAGAACGTATTTCTAAATGGTAACGAATCGAGTAACCAACTGGATGCTCTATACGACTCTGCGCTCGAGAAGATTGCAGCGCGCGTCAATAGCCTTGGTCAGCCACTTCCGTATCCTCCCGTTTCTCCGCCAGCATCGCGTTTAACCGATCTGCCGCCTCACACAACTGCCCTTAGTTCTGAGGAGTTTCAACTAAGTATCGAAGCCGCTAAGGAACACATACTCGCCGGGGACATTTTCCAAGTCGTTTTGTCTCAGCGGTTCGATCTAGAGGGCGAGTTCGATCCCTTCTCTGTTTATAGAGTTCTGCGCTTAGTCAATCCCTCTCCGTATATGTATATGTTGCGCAATAGTGACGTAACCCTCGTTGGATCGTCCCCTGAACCGATGGTCCAGGTACTTGGCGGCCGAGTTATCAGCCGCCCAATTGCCGGCACGCGTTTTCGAGGGCGCGACGACGCCCATGATGACGTGTTAGCGGCAGAACTAATGGAGCACCCAAAGGAGCGAGCCGAGCACGTCATGCTCGTTGACCTTGCTCGTAATGATCTCGGGCGTGTTGTGAAGTTCGGAACTGAGAAGATGGACGAACTGATGTCGCTAGAGCGCTACAGCCACGTCATGCACCTAACGAGCCAGGTCTCCGGTGAGTTGGCTGACGGAAAATCTGCGGTGGATGTTTTGAGAGCCACCTTCCCTGCTGGAACAGTTAGCGGCGCTCCAAAGGTAAGGGCAATGGAGATCATCGACGAACTTGAGCCAGTGAAGCGCGGTCCATACGCTGGTGTAGTTGGCTACCTTGATTTCTCAGGCAATCTTGATACCGCAATTACGATACGCACGATGCTCTGGCGCGATGGGAAAGCATCAATTCAGGCGGGTGCAGGGGTTGTCGCTGATTCTGACCCAGCGCTCGAGGATCTTGAGTGCCATAACAAGGCGCGCGCACTGCTTACGGCGGCTGAGGCGTCGAGGCGCATTTTTGGCTCTACCAAGGAGATGGGTTCCTGATGAACGATAAAGATGTAGTTCGCGTAACAGGAGCTGATACTTGGAGGTTTCTGCAGAGCCTTCTCTCGCAGGATGTACTTGGCATGGAGCAAGGCGAGCGTCGCTCTGCGTTGATGCTCACTCCTCAGGGAAAGGTGGAGGTCCTCCTTGGCGTAGTGCGCGAAGGAGATGACGCTCTGCTTGAAACAGACCCAGGATGGGGAGAGGCCCTTAAGAACGTTCTATCTCGTTACAAAATTCGAACAGCAGTTGAGGTCAGTCTTGAGTCGCTCGGAGATGAGCCCAGCGATCAGAGTGAGTTGGAGCG
>JBAXPT010000114.1:0-6410 GCA_037132095.1 Actinomycetes bacterium | reverse complement strand
ACGAGTAGTGCAACAACGAAAAGGTTTGCAGTTAGAACAAGCCTGCGGTTGCTATTTAACTTGAGGAGGCCAGAGCCCGAGGGTCGCCAGCGCGGCGAGCGAGAATCGACGCGCCCAAAGCGCGCCCCACCGAGGATTACTCCCCCCACAACAAGAATTTGAAGAATTGAGAGTGCAGCAGCGGTGCGCAGATCTAGCGACTGCATAGTGGCACGGTAAATCTCAGTCTCAATCGTTGCGGTTCCTGGGCCCCCGAGAATCAAGATCAACCCAAAACTTGTAAAACAGAATAGGAAGACGATCAGAGCACTACTCACGATCGAGGGTTTTAGAGATGGGAGCGTTACGCGCAACCACGTGCGCGCAGGCCCAGCCCCGAGTGTCCTAGATGCATTAACGGCGCTGTGGTCAATGTGAGCCCACTGGCTCCCAACGCTTCGCACGACTACCGCATAGTTGAAGCAGATCTGAGCGAGCACTATCGCTGCGAGTGAGCCATTTAGATGCAGCCCTCCAAGCGGACCGTTCTCACCGAGCAGTGCAACGAACGCCGAACCGACCACAACGGTTGGAAGCACAAATGGAAGCGTCAGCAATGCCAAGACGGCTGCCCGCCCCCTAAAAGCAAGGCGCGAAAACGCGTAGGCACCAGGTATTCCCAGCACAAGGGCTCCGAGTGTGGAGACGGATGCTTGGAGAAACGTGAAGAGAATAATTCTCCGAAGCCCTGAGTTGGAGAGGAGTTTTGTTAGAGGGGAGAGGTCAAGCGTGCCGTCAACAAATACTCCGCGCATGATCACGGTTGAAATCGGCCAGAGAAAGAAAACCGCAAAGAAGAATGCAGCGGCGCCTAGCGAGGCTCGTCTAAAGAGCGTTAGCGCAGGACGGTGTCTGTCCACTGCTCAATCCAACGATCTCTAGACGCGGCGATCTTGTTCGGCTCTAGGGAATAGGGATTCTTTGGTGTAGCTCCAAACTCGGCGAACTCAGGGGGGACCTCGGTCCCTAATCTCGCAGGTAGCACGAACATCTGCAGCGGTAGGTCGCTCTGGAACTTCTTGCTAATCATGAAGTCAACCAAGAGTTTTGCGTTAGCGGGGTGCTTAGCGTTCTTTAGAACCCCAACCCCCTCAATCTGCCTGAAGCAGGTCCTAGTGAGCACACCTGTAGGGGCCTGCGACGGTCTCGGGTCGGCATAGATAACCTCAGCCGGTGGGCTAGTTGCATATGAAACCACGAGCGGCCGATCACCCTTTCCAGCGCTTCCGCTAAATGATGAGTTATATGCCTGCTCCCATCCATCGACAACCTCAACCCCTCCGCTGCGAAGGCTTCTCCAGTAGTCGCGCCATTCGTTCTCGCCAAACTCAGCAATTGTTGCGAGCATGAATGCAAGTCCAGTGCTTGAGGTTGCAGGATTCTCGACCACCAATAGGCCTGCATACTCAGGGAGCGCTAGGTCTTTAAGTGTTGTGGGAACCTGGCGGCCTCTCGATGCAAACCACATCCGGTCGTAGTTCACACAGACATCGCCTACGTCCACCGGGGTGACGCGTCCTTGACTATCAAGAGTGAGCTTTGGGTCAATCTGGTCTATCCCTAAAGGCTTATATGGAGTGAAAATGCCAGCACGGAGTGCGCGAGTTAGGAGAGTGTTGTCGACGCCAAAAAATACATCCCCTAACGGCCGAGTCTTCGTAAGAATGCTCTGATTGAGCGTGGCACCAGCGTCGCCGCCGCGCAGGATTCTGAGTTTTAGACCGCTAGAGCGTTCAAAAGAGCGCTGCGCTGATTTTGAGATAGCGAACGAATCATTGGTAACAAGAGTCACGGTCTTAGAACCGCTAGATGCGCTGCCTTCTGTGCCGCCGCAGGCTGAGAGTAGTAGCAGCGTCAATATGGACGAGGAGAGAAGTGCTCTTAGGGAAGTTGAACGCGTGAATCGAATCATGTGGATGACCGAATGCTTTCTATAGGGGCAGGTTGGATTGCGATCAATACGCCGGACTCAATCTGGATAACGGCCTCGGCAGCGATCATCTCGTTACTCACTCCACGGCTTGAGCCTGGCTCTAACTGCTCAGAGTTGAGCTGCCAGCGGAGCCCAGAAGTAGTTACTCCTCTGGCATTACCGCCTACTGCAAGGAGTGTTACAAGATCGCCGGGTGCGCCGGTAAGCGTTGTTCGTGCCCGCACCACGGTAAGGAGGTCAGGACCAAATCGAGCATCAATGATCAAGTCGGCGTAAGAATCTTGAGCGAGTAGCAGAGCATTAGCGAAGAGGTGGTCAGTGCGCCCGCCGCCTACCCCTAAGACCGTTGCATGGGTAACGCGCGCTGTACGTGCTGCGCGTAAAGCAAGTGCTAAATCAGTCTCGTCCTTATCGGCAGAGTGCTCATCTATAACAGTTCCTTCGCTTCGAGCTCGCTCAATCGACTCTGTAGTCGCACTATCTAAATCTCCGATGAGTAGCGCCGCTACTAGGCCAAGAGCGTGCAGATGCTCAATTCCGGAGTCAGCAGCAATAACGAGTGCGCCGCTGCGTGCGCGTTCTCGGATCTCTTTGTGCCACATGGGGTGTAATGGCTCTCCACCCGCAAATATCAGTGCCTCGTTCGCCATCAATCCTCACCGATCCTCTTGTTGCACGCGAGGAGGGTGACGGCCCTGCACTCCCTACACCGGCATGACCCGGATCAGGTTCTTACGGTCGACGGTTACTTAACCGCCCTCTCAGCCCAGTTCACTGGACTCCCGCGTGTTGTAGGCAACCATACTGCTACTGCAGCAGTAAGGCGCTAATCGAGTTGTTACGCTCCTACGAGGCCAAGCAAGCGCTCTGCTGAACTGAGGTCATATGGGTGGCCGAGCATGACGATTAAGTGGTCAGCGCCAGCCTCGATGTACTTCTCCCAGTCGTCTACCTCATGTGGGCTAATAGCCACAGTGCGCTCAACCTCGCGCGGGTTGCGCTCGAGGCGCTCGCACCAGGAGTCGAGAACTGCGTTCTTGTGGGCAAAGTTCTCGGGTGGCCCAAACGTGTTCCATGCATCTGCATACTGCGCAACGAGGCGAAGGGTTACCTTCTCGCCGCTTCCGCCAATCAGAATCGGCAGCGGACCTTTGGGGGCTGGGTTTAGTTTTGCAAGGCGCTCTTGAATCAACGGCAGTGCCGCCTCAAGGTCGCGTAGGCGCGAGGGTCCGGTGCCGAACTCGTAGCCGTACTCGGTGTAGTCACGCTCGAACCAGCCGGATCCGATACCGAGCACGAACCTGCCGTCGGAGAGAAGGTCGGTAGTGCGTGCAATATCTGCAAGCAGCTGAGGGTTGCGGTACGAGTTGCAAGTGACTAGCGCGCCGATTGTTGAGTGGCAGGTATCGACTGCCATCGCAGCGAGAAGCGTATGGGCCTCGTAGTGAGATGCATCAGGGTCGCCGTAGAGGGGGTAGAAGTGATCCCATATCCATATTGAGTCGAGGCCGAGTGCATCAGCGGCCTTCCACGCTCCCCGAAGATCCTCAATCGGCGTGGCCTGTGGGTGAAGCTGAACTCCAACCTTGCATGCTGGCATTTGGTCTCCTCGTGCGATCCATCTGATATTGACGTTTCTTGAAATGTTGACAGTTCTTGAAGTATTGACAGTTCTTGAAATATTGAGATTTCTTAAAATGCTGACGGTGCTAGTAGGCCTCAGATTATCCACAAGCTCTTGAGAATCACCAAGAATGCTTCGAAGCGTGGCACGATAAGGGAATGCAGATCGGTGAGGCATTCGTAGGGGAAGGCGCTGAGGCGGCTCACGTCAATACAATTCTTGGGGATCGCTCAGGCCCGGTGGGGGCCGCGTGGGCCACGGGCCTTGCAACCCCATCTAGTGGCCACGCCGCTTTCGTTGCAGTGCTTCAACCTGGGGTTCCGGTGCAGCCAATGACGCTGTTTGTGAATAAGGCCGAGATTGCGCATGGCGATCACGGAACCCTCACCTGGGGGCCCGCGCAGGCAGGAGTTGCTGCAGGGGTAGCGGACGCAGTCGCCGATGGATTAATCGAGGCAACAAGCGTGGCGCTTCAATGCTTGATAGCTGCTGTCTGGGTCAACCCTGAGGCCAGTGATGCCGACCTAGTTTTTGCAAATAACCGAAGAGCAACACGCGATGCAATTGCGAATGGACGACGCAACGAGCCGGATCTTCGCACGGTCCTAGATGCGCGTGATGATGTATTCAACCCTTACTACCGTGCACCCTCCAAGTAGCGAGAAGCAGGCAAGGTTATGAAGCGCCTTTCTGCTGCGATATGTAGCGCGATATATATCGTGATACCCACCTCCGCTGCGACACTTCCGCTCGAGCCGGTGTAGAAAATACTCCCGTGGACCTTCATTTTTCTGCTGAGGACGAATCCTTCAGGCTCGAGGCGCGCTCCTGGCTAACCGAGCGACTCGAGGGAGAGTTCCTAGGGGTACGCGGGCGCGGTGGTCCGGGGGATGAGCACGCATTATTTGAGGAGCGCTGGGCCTGGGAGCGCGAGATGGGCGCTCATGGATGGACCTGCCTCTCGTGGCCTGTTGAGTATGGAGGTAGGGCAGCAACGCTTCTCCAGCAAGTGATTTTCTACGAGGAGTACGCGCGCGCCGGAGGGCCGGGGCGCGTTGGGCTCGTTGGCGAGGGCTTGATCGGCCCAACGATTCTGCATTTCGGAACCGAAGAGCAACGAGCACGGTTCTTGCCCCCCATAGCGCGAGGTGAAGAACTCTGGTGTCAGGGATACTCGGAGCCCAACGCTGGTTCTGACCTTGCGAACATCGCTACTCGCGCCGTACTTGATGGTGACGAGTGGGTGATTCAAGGTCAGAAGGTCTGGACTTCACTTGCTCACTCGTCGCAGTGGTGTTTTGTCCTCTGCCGAACAGATAGTGACACGCAGCGCCATCGTGGAATCTCTTACTTGTTGGTTCCGATGGATCAACCTGGAATTGAGGTGCGCCCAATTGTTCAGATCACAGGGACCTCAGAGTTCAATGAGGTGTTCTTCGATGGTGCGCGTACTGCGGCCTCCAATGTTGTGGGTGAGGTAGATGGCGGCTGGAAGGTCGCAATGGGGACACTTGCGTTCGAGCGCGGTGCTTTAACCCTTGGGCAGCAACTCGGCTTCATGAACGAGTGGGATCACCTACTAGAGCAGGCCCGATTGCGCGGTCTAAATAGCGACCCAATAATGCGCCAGCGAATTGCGGCGATGTGGATTGACCTTCAGGTGATGCGGTATACCGCCATGAGATCGCTCTCTTCGCTCGAGGCGGGGACCATCACTCGTGAAACCTCAATTTCAAAGCTTTATTGGGCGACTCTGCACCGGGATCTCGGCAACCTCGCACTCGATGTTCTAGGGCCAGACGGCGAGATAGCCGATGGTGAAAATTATGATTTATCGCTTACTCAGAGGATCTTCCTCTATACGCGGGCTGACACGATCTACGGTGGGTCTAACGAGATTCAGCGAAACGTGATCGGTGAGCGGGTATTAGGCCTGCCTCCAGAACCCAAGGTGGTCTAAACGTGTCAGCAACCCCTCCTTACCCATCAGCACATGGCCTTCTCTCCGGCAAAGTGGTGCTTGTAACTGCAGCCGCAGGAACCGGGATTGGTTTTGCTACCGCTAAGCGCGCTGTTGAGGAGGGTGCGACCGTTGTCATCTCGGATACGCATGAGCGCCGACTCGGCGAGGCTGCTGATCAACTAGCTGAGATCGCCGTCGATCGGCCACTTGCGATCATGTGTGATGTAACCGTCGAGGAGCAGGTTCAAAATCTCTTCGATACTGCAGCTCAGACGCATGGCGGAATCGATGTCGTTGTAAATAATGCAGGGCTCGGCGGTACGGCGAACGTTACTGAGATGACAGATGAGCAGTGGAGCAAGGTTCTAGACGTAACTCTCAATGGAACATTCCGCTGCACGCGCGCGGCAATGCGCCACATGCAGCCGCGCGGCAAAGGTGCAATTGTCAACAACGCATCGGTGCTTGCATGGCGCGCTCAAGAGGGTCAGGCACACTATGCAGCGGCGAAGGCCGGGGTAATGGCACTAACGCGCTGCGCAGCAATCGAGGCGGCGCCGTTTGGGGTGCGTATCAATGCAGTTGCACCGAGTATCGCGATGCATGCTTTCCTCGCGAAGGTTACGACCGATGAAGTCTTGGATGTCCTCACATCGCGCGAAGCATTCGGGCGCGCAGCTGAGCCGTGGGAGATCGCTAACGTGATCGTGTTCTTGGCCTCTGAGTACTCGACATACATGACCGGTGAGGTTGTATCCGTCTCGAGTCAGCACCCCTAATAAAAGCCCCTAATAAAAGCCCCTAATAAATAGCGTTCTTATTGGCTTTCGTTCTTATAGGGAATCGCCGCG
>JBAXPT010000113.1:0-6446 GCA_037132095.1 Actinomycetes bacterium | reverse complement strand
AACCATGCAGTCACAGCATCGCGAAGATCGCGATCGGCATCAGGTTCGATCAGCCCTTTGAACGCGGCAAAGTTCAGAGAGACCTCTTCAATGCCCTTGTCTCTTGCCCACTCGACCGCATCCACGATCATTAGTTCATTGACACCATTGGGGCCAACCTGGTCTCTACGCATTGCATCCAGAGATAGACCACAACCATCGCGGCAGGGTACATAACGTTGAAATGCGAAGGGCTCACCATTTGGATCGCGCGCTACAACAATGATGCAGTCTGCATCCCTACCTGAGAGCAATCCATCGAGAGCCATTGAGAATCCTCGCTCAGGATTACCGTCTAGATGTTTAGCGGATATGCCTATTAGCGCTCGCCGCAGAGTTGGGTCAAGGTCGCCCTCAAGATGGATCTCAGTTGTTATGCCATGCCGACGCGTACGTGAGACTGCTTGGCGAACGGGGCGCATCGGTCGGCCATCGAGTTTGAATTCGTCAACGTTAATAACTGCTTCGTCGCCTAAGTACTGAGTACGCATTCCCTCCTCAATCCAATGATCAAGACGGTCACCTCGCACCGCTATGGCGGCAGGCCTCCAGCCATGAGCATCACAGCGCGCAATAAATCTGCGAATCGCATCACCGCTGCTCGCCTCGTCGCCAACAGGGTCACCCGCCGCTAGCCCTACACCGTTTATGTAGCGATAAGCAACTGCTGCGCGGTGATCGCCCGAGAATACGTATCGCTTATCGTGGCGCAGAGCAAACGGATCTAGGGTGTCACCGTTGGATCGCTGGACAAGCCCTCTGACCTTCTCACGATCCTCTTCATGGACAACAAAGCGGTCTGCTACTGGAGCAAGCGCCAGAATAACGATGCTCAGGATCGATAGGACTCCAAGAACTGTAAGAGAGGCTTGGAACCAAACCCCGAATGATCCGCTTACCGTCAGAGGACCCGAGAGACCAACTATCCGGGCGGAGACGTCCCTAATCGCGAGCCAAGGCGTAGGGTCGGGCGTAATTGAGGCCCTCCGCAGAAAGAGCCCGATCAACCCGTATACAAAAGTGATCGCAAGGATTCGTGGAGCCCAACGCAGAACGCTCGTGGCCCTAGCGCGCGGGACCTGCTCGTTAAATATGCCGCGGCTACGCACCAGCACTACAGCGACCGCCATCATCACAATCGACTCTTCGATATCCAGCCCCTTGGCAAGATGAGTAACGATCGAGATGACGAGCAGACCCACAGCGATTAGGAATGATGCTCGCCGCCGTCGCATAAGGCCACGCCCAACTAGGACAAGCGCAATTCCAATGAGAGCTGTTGCGCCAGCCGCTAGTTCACTAAACGACCCGCCGAAGGCAGAGGTGATGAGCGATGAGCGTTCGCGTAGAGACGGGGTAAACGCGGAGAGGACGTTTATAACTCCGGCTACTACAACTATTAGTCCCAGAAAGCGAGCAAATCTTCTTCTCCCGCGTGCGGCGCGCGCATCTTGCGAGATTACAGCGCTAGAGGCTGTTGATTCACTCATGCTGTTCCCACCGTACTGGTTTTCGCATCAACATTGGTTGCACCCTCAATAGCTCTACCCTCGGAGTACAAGTTGATTTTTAAATATATCGAGATAGCCCGAACAGCTCTAGATATTTGTAATCGCACCGAGCTCAGCACCCTGAGCAAGTCGCGCATACTTGGCTAAGAAACCAGACTTGTAGCGAGGCTCCGGGATCACCCACTCAGCACGTCTGCGCGTGAGCTCCTCCTCGTCAACGAGAAGATCAATGCTGTAGTTGGTCGCATCAATAACGATTCTGTCGCCGTCTTTGACAAACGCAATAGGGCCACCATCGACTGCCTCTGGAGAGATATGCCCAACGCAGAAACCGTGGGTTCCGCCTGAGAATCGGCCGTCAGTAATGAGTGCCGAGTCGCCTCCGCGGCCCGCACCCTTCATTGCGCCGGTAACAGCAAGCATCTCGCGCATCCCAGGGCCACCCTTTGGGCCCTCATAACGGATCACAACGACGTCACCAGCCTTAATTGAGCCAGCAAGGATCGCCTCCATGGCGAGTGCCTCTCCGTCAAAGACGCGCGCAACCCCGTCGAAGTGCGGGTGATCTAGCCCTGCAACCTTGACTACTCCACCCTGAGGAGCAAGCGATCCACGAAGAATAGCGATACCGCCGTGCACATTGATCGGGTCGTTGAGCCCGTGGACAACCTCGCCATCGGGCTTGGGCGGGTCGAGGGCCTCAAGGTTCTCAGCGATCGTCTTTCCGGTGACGGTCATGCAGTCGCCATGAAGCAACCCGGCATTAAGCAGCTCGCGCATGACCACAGGGACTCCACCGATACGGTCAATGTCGGTCATGTGGTACTTACCGTGAGGCTTCGTATCGGCGATGTGGGGAACCCTCGCTGCGATGCGGTTGAAGTCCTCAAGATCAAGCTCAACGCGCGCCTCATGGGCGATTGCAAGTAAGTGAAGAACTGCGTTGGTTGAACCACCCAATGCCATTACAACCGAGATTGCATTCTCAAATGCCTTCTTAGTCATGATCTGGCTCGGGCGAATGTCATTGGCGAGCAGGTTCATCACCGCGCGGCCGCTCTCGAACGCGAAATCATCTCTACGAGAGTCAACAGCAGCCGGCGAAGCGCTACCCGGGAGAGACATTCCGATCGCTTCACCAACCGATGCCATTGTGTTGGCGGTAAACATTCCTGCGCAGGATCCCTCGCTCGGGCAGGCGCGGCGCTCTATCTCGCCGAGTTCATTCTCAGTCATTGTGCCTGCGGCGCATGCGCCTACTGCCTCGAAGACACTCACGATGTCAAGGGTCTGATCTCCAAGATGGCCAGGAAGAATCGATCCTCCGTAGACGAAGACAGATGGGAGGTCCATGCGTGCGGCTGCCATCAGCATTCCGGGGAGACTCTTGTCGCAACCCGCAAAGCTCACAAGCGCATCGAAGCGTTCGGAGTGCATCACGCACTCAACAGAGTCGGCAATGATCTCGCGGCTTACTAGCGAGCCGCGCATACCTTCGTGCCCCATAGAGATTCCATCCGAGACTGCAATCGTTACAAACTCGAGAGGGAATCCACCTGCATCACGCACACCCTGCTTTGCCCGCTTAGCGAGACGGTCGAGCGGCATGTTGCAAGGCGTCACCTCGTTCCAAGATGAAGCGACCCCGACCTGAGACTTGCCCCAGTCGTCGTCGGTCATTCCAACAGCGCGCAGCATCGCCCGAGCTGGGGCTCGCGACATACCGTCGGTAACTTCGCCGCTGCGGGGCTTCATGTTGGGGGGCTTCATGTTGGGGGTCTGGTCTTCAGTCGTCATGTCTCTAAGCGTACAGGGCGACTCCACCTTGCCCTATGCCCGGGCCGTAGGCTCCGCCCCATGAAGGTAGACGCTCCCCTCGTTGCCCTTGGGCTCAATTCTGTACCGGAGATGGCCCGCAAGATTGAGTCCCTTGGTTATGACGGAGCATTTACCTTTGAAGGCCCGCATGATCCATTCTTCCCTCTTGCCCTAGCGGCCGAGCACACAGAGCACATTGAGTTGATGACTGCAGTGGCCATCGCCTTTGCACGCAACCCAATGACGATCGCGAACATATCTAGAGACCTAAATGACCTATCAGGCGGGCGCATGATTACCGGCCTCGGGTCTCAGGTGAAGCCGCACATCGAGCGCCGCTTCTCTATGCCGTGGTCTCAACCCGCTGCGCGGATGCGCGAGTTTGTCCTTGCACTCCAAGCGATCTGGGGTGCGTGGCAAGACCGCACACCTCTGCATTTTGAGGGCGAGCACTATCGGCACACGCTGATGACTCCCTTCTTTGATCCGGGGCCGAGCGAGTTTGGAAAACCGCGGGTGCACCTCGCTGGGGTTGGGCCTGCGATGACAGAGGTTGCAGGTGAGGTAGCCGATGGGTTCTTGATACATCCGTTTAGTACACCCGAGTTTGTAAGGGATGTAACCCTCCCCGCTCTCACGCGCGGAACCGAGCGTGCGGGTCGCTCACTAGGAGATCTTGAACTGACTTGGCCGGTAATGGTGATTAGTGGAGAGACTGATGAAGCCTTCGCTACAGCCGAGCTGATAGTTCGAACTCAGATCGCCTTCTATGCATCTACCCCGGCATATCGAGTAGTGCTTGAACACCACGGCCTAGGAGAGATTCAAAGCGTGCTGCACCGCATGACACGCGAGGGCAACTGGGCGGAGATGCCAGGAATCATTGACGACGAAGTACTTGATCTCTTTGCAGTGCGTGGCGAACTCAAGAAGGTCGCACCCGGGCTTCTAGAGCGCACACTCGGGGTAGTAGATCGAGTATCGATCAATGCGCCGTATGAGAGCGATCCTGGGGCATGGTCGCAGGTTGTTGCCGAGATAAAGGCCGCTCTGTAGCTGCGCAAGGAGAGCCTTTTAAAGGTTATTTCGGGTAATTAATCTCGAGCAGTCTCTAGTTATCTAGGAGACGCCGCTGCTATGCAGTATCAACACGCAGGAATATCTCGGCGCGTCTCTCGTCATCAAGACCAGCAAGCCCAGCGTTTGCCCGAGCCCACTCTCTTACAAGTGTCTCGATCATCGCGGGGTCAGCATGCTGACTCTCGTGACACATCAAGGCTGCAATCTTGCGGTCTATAGCGTTCGTAATATCAACGGCTGTATTGGAGTTTGGGTGTGCCATTACATAGACCTCGCGTGCGGCCCACGGCTCAAACCCCTCCTCTAATAACTCAGGGTGAGCAAAGGGGTTGCGAGCGTCTGGGTAGACCGCAGCCATCGCTGCTTCGCCGGCAGCAAGATGATCTGGGTGGCTTGCGTAGATGCGATCCCAGTTTCGCTCGGGCGACTGGATAAGCACTCTGTTTGGCTTGACCATACGAATAACGCGAGAGAGGTCCCGGCGCAGTTCGATCGAGGCCATGACGCGTCCATCTGAGTGAGCAAGAAAGTGCAGATCGGTTACCCCAACTTTCGCGGCGGCATCCGTCTGCTCGCGTCTGCGGATCTCGCCCATCTCGGCGCGCGTAATCGTGTTATCAGATCCCCCTGCATCGCCATCAGTGACCAAGCAGTAGGAGACCTCGATACCAGCATCGGTCCATGTCGCTATGGAACCGGCAGCGCCAAAATCAACATCATCTGGATGGGCGGATACAACAAGGATGCGCTCAATGCCGTCATCAACACTCATGCGGTACTGACTCTGCGTGTTATCGCTCATGCGAGACCTGCATCGAGGAGACGATTGAGTAGAGCGGGGTTCCCCTGGCCTTTGCTTGCCTTCATTGCCTCGCCCATAAGGAATCCTCTCTTCTTCTTCTGTGCCTTCTCGTCTCCGGTGCGGTACTCGGCTACTGCATCAGGATTGGCCTCTAGAACTCCGGCGATAATTGCAGCGAGGGCTCCTTCATCAGAGACCTGTGCGAGTCCGCGTGTGCTCGCAACAGCAGCAGGCTCGCCTTCCCCTGCGAGGCAACCAGCTAAGACCTCTTTTGCCTGCGAGCGTGAAATCGCTCCATCGCCGACTAAGCCGACCAACTCAGCGAGAGCAATCGGCGAGAGCGCCCAAGAGTTCGGCTCGCTACCAGTCTCATTTCCGTATGCGAGCAACTCTCCGGTGCACCAGTTGACAACATCTCGAGCGGAGCCAGAGCGCAGCGCCTCTACAGATTCCTGCGCATAATCAGAGAGCGCTGGATTAGCGACAAGCACTCTCGCATCGTGCTCGGCGACCTGCCACTCCGCGACTATTCGCTCCCGCAACGCTGCAGGCAACTCTGGTATCGCAGCGCGAGCAGCCGCACGCATTTCATCCGTCGGCGCTACTGGCGCAAGGTCGGGCTCCGGAAAGAAGCGATAATCCGAGGAGCCCTCTTTGCTGCGCATTCCGTGAGTAATGCCCTCAGACTCGTC
Organism: Actinomycetes bacterium; assembly: GCA_037132095.1. Lineage (GTDB taxonomy): Bacteria > Actinomycetota > Acidimicrobiia > IMCC26256 > IMCC26256 > IMCC26256. The sequence goes on along the minus strand of JBAXPT010000113.1, from coordinate 504 downwards.
CCAGTGGCGCGTCTCTTGAACAATGCGCTCGCCGGTAGTTGTTGCGATTGTCTGTCGCTCAACTTCGTAATCGATAGCGCGCCCAAGTGAACGAATGGAGTTCATGTTCTTGATCTCGACCTTTGTGCCGAGCTGCGTTGTGCCGACTGGTCGAATAGATACGTTCGCATCTACCCGCATTGAACCCTCCTCCATCTTCACATCGGAGACACCAATAGCAAGAAGCACTGCACGCAATTCGCTTACATAACCGCGTGCCTGCTCTGAGGAGCGCATCGCTGGGTGGCTCACGATCTCCATAAGCGGGACACCCGCGCGGTTGTAATCAACGAGGGAGTGGTCTGCATCGTGGATGCGCCCACCGCCACCGACATGAGTGGACTTACCGGTGTCCTCCTCCATATGCGCACGCTCAATACCGATGCGCTCGCCATCAACCTCGATCCATCCCTCGGCACAGATCGGTTCGTCGTATTGACTCGTCTGAAAATCCTTGGGCATATC
>JBAXPT010000112.1:0-6451 GCA_037132095.1 Actinomycetes bacterium | reverse complement strand
GATTATGAGCGCCTCTGGAACTCTGCTTTCTTAGGCGGTCTCCCATCAAAAACGCTACGCGATAAAGCTGCGCGTTTCATTTTCGACAGGGCGCCTCTCGACGAACGCAGAGCAGCGCGCTCAACAGGAAGAGTCCCGCTTCGCCTGCGCATAGTGCAGTCCCTGGCGCAACCGTATGCGGCCTCCCCCGACGCGAGGCATGTGGTTGTCAAGAGCGTTCAGGGATGCCTCTCAACTGACTGGATACTTGAGCATGTAGATGCGCGAGTGATCCTTATCGAGCGCAATCCATTCAACGTGCTCTCGTCGTGGAGAGATCTCGGATTCGTAAGCGAGGGTCGCGAGTTCGACCGCATTGCATTACTTGCGAGCCAGCGCTGGGGGGTGGACCGTCCTGCTATCGGCGCACCCCACCTAGCCCTGCAGAGTTTTTTCTATGGAGTCCTCTCAGCGAGCCTGCGCGAATCTGCGATACGCCACCCGGATTGGATTCAGACAACGCATGAGTACCTTTGCGTCGAGTCCCTAGAGCGCTTTGCGTTACTGGCTGAACAAGTTGGGCTCGAGTGGGGGGAGAATGCAAGGGCATTCATTGCTGACTCTGATACGGACGGCACTCCGTTTCGCACGATGCGCCGAAGCGCTGACCAACCAGAGCGTTGGCGCGACCGTCTCTCCAACGAAGAGGTCTCAACGATCAGGTCCGTGCTTGAGACTTTTCCGAGCGGGTTACTTGCGGAGATCCCTGAGTAATGACACCCTGAGCAAGCACAGAGTAAACGGAGGACGAGACTAACGACTCTCTTTGGGCGGCAGCAGCCGCGCAGGAACGCCTACGGCTGTGAATCCGGGAGGTACATCTTTCAGCACGACCGCGTTGGCACCGACAACACTGCCATCACCGAGATGCACTGCGCCGAGCACCTTTGCCCCGGCGTGCACGGAGACTCCATCGCCGATCACTGGTCGGTCCTCTGGATTAATGAACCCAATCGTTACCTGTTGATTAATCCAGCAGTTAGCCCCAACTCGTGAGGCCGCCACGATGGTTGCGAAGCCGTGCTGGATGAATAGCCCTGGCCCAATCTCAGAGCAGGCAAGGTGGAGGGTCCGCTCACCTGGGTAGATCACAGATAGAACAGCTGCGATTACTGCATTGAACGCACCTGCCCTACGTATCCGATATAGAAGAAGTGAACGAAATTCCGGTCGCTCAGCGATGAGTGCCAGACGAGAAAATCGCCTAGAAACTGGGGGCTTTAAAATTTTGACCCATCGTTCTACATCTGCCTCAGAGGCATCTCTCGAAGAACTGCGCGGGGCGAGCATCAGTGGCGCATACCATCCCATGCGTATGAGTAATCGAATGTCACGTACCCCCTTCGCAGCCACCCCCGAATCCTACGGCCAGTGAGGACCCGGTCATGACCGAGCGCGACCAAACCCTGCGCGACCAAACCCTGCGCGACCAAACCCTTTCCCCTATCCGAGTCCTTTATCTGGTGAAGGGCTTGGGCCCCGGTGGCGCTGAGCGCTTGATCGTCGCTGCAGCTAGTGCCCACAATCGCTCTGCATTCTCTTTAAGGCTGGCGTACCTTCTCCCTTGGAAGGACGCATTAGTGCCCGAACTCGAGAGTCTCGAGGTTCCGACTACTTGCCTAAATGTGCGAAGGGAATGGGATCTCCGCTGGGGGATGAGGCTCAGGCGTGAACTAATCGAGAACCCCGTAGACATCCTCCATGCTCACTCTCCTTATCCAGCGGGGATAGCTCGCCTCGTTGTCCGCACCCTCCCACGCCGCCTTCGCCCTCGCATCGTCTACACACTTCACAACACTTGGGGATCCTTCTCGAGGCTGACACGTTTACTCAACGGCCTCACGTATGGCCTCGACGCGGCAGATATTGCGGTGTCGCGAATTGTTAATGAGACACTTACCCCGAGACGCCGAGCGCGCACTGAGGTTTTAGTCCATGGAATCCAACTCGACGAGGCCCGCTCGCAAATGGGAAAGAGAGCCTCTATTCGCAGTGAGCTCGGGGTCACTCCAGACGAGTTCGTGGTGGGGACAATCGCAAACTTTAGAGCGCAGAAGGATTACCCCAATCTTCTCGAGGCGGCGCGGCTACTGAAACAAGGTGATGTACCGATTCGTATCATCGCTGTCGGCCAAGGTCCTCTAGAAGAGGAGATGCGAGCGCTCCACGCCTCAATGGCGTTAGGCGATCGCGTACTCCTACTCGGCCAGCGCGACGACGCAGTAGCGGTGCTTGGTGCCTGTGATGCATTCGTGATGGCCTCAAAGAATGAGGGACTTCCGGTTGCGATTATGGAGGCCCTCGCCCTCGGCCTGCCGATTTGCGCCACCTCAGTTGGAGGAATCCCCGAGGCAGTGAACGACGGGGTTGAGGGGCAACTTGTTCCACCAAGCGACCCCGAGTCTCTAGCCTCCGCTCTGACAAGACTCGCAACTGATCCTGCATTGCGGGACCATCTTGGCGCCGGAGCACGCGCAGCGGGGCAGCGATACGACATTCGAACAGCGGTCACGCGAATAGAGCAGATATATATGGAGGTTCTGCAGTGAGCTCAGATGGCTTGACTATTAGGAGAGCGCTGCCAGCCGACCGCCCCCAGATAATCGCGCTGCTTGCAGCCTCGTTAGGGAGAGAAACGGATCCGCGTTTTGAGGAGCTCTACTCATGGAAGCATGAGGAGAACGCGTTTGGATCATCTGCGAGTTGGGTTGCATGCGACGGCGAAACAATCGCGGGGTTTCGCGCATTGATGCGATGGGAGTTCACTCGCGGAGACGAGTTGTTGCGATGCGTCCGCGCAGTAGATACTGCGACCCACCCCGATTATCAAGGCCAAGGCATATTCACGCGCCTAACTCTCCGCGGGATAGATGAACTCCGCGACGAGGGGTGCAGATTTGTATTCAACACACCCAATGAGCAGAGTCGCCCTGGTTACCTGAAGATGGGGTGGAGCGTGGTGGGCCAGCCTCACGTATTCTTCAGACCGCGCTCGGCGACCGCAGCACTAAAGATGCTCAGGTCCCGAACACCCGCTGAACGTTGGTCATCACCTAGCGATCTTGGGGCACCCGCGGCTGAGATTCTTAGTGACGCCCGCGGCCTACAAGCACTCCTCGATTCACGCCCAAGAGTTGCCGCACTCCGCACACGCCACACTGCAGAGAGTCTGGAGTGGCGCTTCGGGTCCGAGCTCCTTAGTTACAGGATTGTTACCGGGGATAGCGGCGTCGAGGACGGGATCGCAGTGGTCAGGGTAAGGCAGCGCGGAGATGCTCGGGAGGCTGCGCTCTGCGAGGTAATTGCCCCAGACGATAATGCGAAGGCAAGAAAGGCTTTGGTTAAAGCAGTTACAAGACAGGTAGATGCGGATTATGTGCTCCGCCTCGGAGTTAACAGTGATGGCATGCTTCCGCTCCCGAGACAAGGACCAATACTTACTTGGCGTGGCGTCACAGAGACCGAGATGCCAGCTCTTGATAACTGGCTACTGACACTCGGCGACATCGAGCTTTTTTAGTTCGCTCCCCTAGAGGCTCATTGCTAACCTGCTGCGTCGAACATCGCCTCGTAGGCAGTACCCGCGTAGAGCTTTCTGAGTTCGTCAAAATTGGCGATCACTTCTCGTAGGTCATCGCTTGTGTTCTTCAGTGTTGCCCCTGCTACTGGAAGGCTGCGCACTCCAAGGTATTTGAATACCTTCTCGAAAGTCGCTGGCGGGTCAGCGCAGAGATCCTCATAATCAATGTGTAGGTGCGGCCTATCTAGGCCATCTACAAAACTACGGATGACCCCTTTCTCCTCCTCTACCGCAGCGAGGCGCGAAGCGAAGTCTTCTGGGTCTATCTCAAGCAGTCCGAGCTCCGCTGAGCCCTCGTAACGGTTCCATCTACCGGTTCGCTCTCGAAGCACCCTTGCCGTAATCCTGCTCACGGCATGCTTTACGTCGTTTCTCCGATCCAGAACAATGATCTGAGTGTTGTACCGCTCTACGGCTGCAGTGAAGGCTTCTTGATCAAGCACATCTCGGAGCTTGGTCTTGAACCCAATTGCCTTGGAGCGCCCAACTACTGGCCCTCGCAGATAGCGATCCACCCAGGCCCTCTGTGTCTCGACGCCTTTAGCGCGCAGCCCGTCTAAGACCTCGCCCTTCGCCTCTACATCGCGGTGGGAGTCAAGAGCGCTGACAAGGAACGTGCTTCCTGTGCGCCCCGGGAAGAGAATCACGAATCGAACTAGTTGTGGTCGAGCTACCAGCATGGATTTCCTCTCCTGCAAGACTCCGTAGACTACACAGCGCAACATTGTTCAAGAACCTCCACTAATGGTCCGAGGCGCGGGGAGTCTGAGGGTCCGGTGCCTACATCATCTGCACGCAGAATCACGACAACTATGACCTCCCGTCTAGCGGAGGGCATCAAACTAGGCATCGGCACGGGTATCAAGGCCGCTGCGGCAACGGCTGATCGCGCACGCCCTCCCCGCAGCGGAGTCACTGTCCTGATCTACCACCGCGTTGGCCGACGAGCTCAAGTTGAGATGGATCTAGATGCCCATATTTTTGAGCGCCAGATCTCCGAACTAGCCGAGGGAGGTCGGGTTGTAGATATCGATCAGGGACTTGCGCTTCTAGACGGATCGCTCCCCGAGCCTGCCTATAACCCTGTTGTCATCACCTTCGACGACGGAACCTCCGACTTTGCTGAGATCGCAGTTCCAATACTTGTTAAATACAGAGTCCCGGCGTTGTTATACGTCTCCACTGAGTTTCTCGACTCTAGGAGGGAATTCCCGTATGCCGGTACCCCTCTGACTTGGAATGCTGCACGAGAATCAATCGCAACAGGGCTCATCACACTCGGTTCGCATACCCATACCCACGCCCTCCTCGACCGCGTCGACGCGTCGACTGCGCGCGACGAACTCGACCGCTCTATCGAGAGGCTGAGCGAGGAGACAGGCCTAGCGCCAAAGCACTTCGCCTACCCTAAGGCCCTGCTTGGCACACCGGCTGCAGCCCAACTCGTAAGAGAAAGGTTTGTCTCAGCATCTCTCTCAGGTACGAAACGCAATGTATTTCTTGAGACAGATCCCTACAAGCTTGCGCGATCCCCCATTCAAGCAAGGGATGGAATGCGTTGGTTTCGTCGCAAGGTAGATGGCGGACTTCAGCTCGAGGACGATCTGCGTGCAAGGTTAAACCGGCTCCGATACAGAGGAGCTAGCGAGTGAGCCGACCGCGCCTGATACACGTAACCACTGCAGATATAAGCCTCTCTCTACTTCTAGGGCCTCAACTACGAGCATTCTCCAATGCAGGGTACGAAGTAATCGGCGCATCGGCTCCAGGCCCATTTACAGAGGAGCTTGAGTCTTGGGGCATTGAGCACCGACCACTCAAGCATGCAACGCGCTCGATGGCGCCCCATAAAGATGCCGCTGCAATGGCTGAGTTATACAGACTCTTCAGGGAACTTCGCCCTGAGATTGTGCATACACATAATCCAAAACCAGGTCTCTACGGACGGATCGCTGCGCGAGCTGCGAGAGTCCCCGTAGTGGTCAACACCGTGCATGGCCTATATGCGCTACCTGAAGACAAGTTTGCAAAACGATCAGTTGTTTACTCGCTAGAGCGCCTCGCATCTATGTGCTCTGATGCAGAGCTAGTTCAGAACCCAGAGGACATAGCGACCCTCCTAAAGATTGGGGTACCGAGCAAGAAGATTCGTCTCTTGGGAAACGGTGTAGACCTGACGCGCTTTAAGCCTTTAGATGAGGGCGATACAGACTCAATCGAAGGAACAGCGGATACCCAGCCTGAAACACGGAGTGAAAGCCTGCGCGACAAATTGCGAGGCGAACTCGGGGTCGGAGCTTCAACCGTTCTATGTGGAGCCGTTGGTCGCCTGGTCTGGGAGAAGGGGTACCGAGAAGTATTTGAAGCTGCAGAGGCGATCAAGCGTCTCGGGATTGATGCTGTATTTGTAGTAATTGGGCCGAGAGACCCCGAGAAATCAGATGGCGTAGACGAGAAGGCAATCGCAGCAGCGGAGGCCAACGGTGTTCGCTTCCTTGGGATGCGTTCAGACGTTGAAGACCTGTACAGCGCTATGGATCTCTACATACTTGCCTCCTATCGCGAGGGATTTCCTCGATCGGCGATGGAGGCGGCAGCATCTGGCTTGCCCATCATTGCAACCGACATTCGCGGCTGTCGCCAAGTAGTTGACCCAGGCCTAACCGGCTTGCTTGCACCTGCCCGCGATTCTCAGGCGCTGATATATGCGATCTTAGAGATCATTAACGATCCAATTAAGCGCAGCGAGATGGGTGAGCGCGCTGTAGAAAAAGCGAGAGCGGAGTTTGACCATCAGCGCGTAATCGACATAACCCTTGAGACCTACGAGCG
>JBAXPT010000111.1:0-6510 GCA_037132095.1 Actinomycetes bacterium | reverse complement strand
TCCACGCGCTTAGCGACGTTGCACTTATACCTAGAATTTCGGGGAGAACCCGGTCTTTGCTCACTTCATCACTGCATCACAGGAAGAAATAAACCCACACCACGCGCAGTCGGTACCCATCTCGGGCTTCGGGTCTATGACTCGCTCTTGAATTCTCTCCACACAAGTGGCGAGCCAGTCGTTGCAAGCAGTTAGTAGCGTCTCCGGCGAGATGCTCTGCACAAATGCCTCTCCTCGAATCAAGTCTGCAACCGTAACGAGTAACGGCGAACTCATCGAACAGATCCATGCTTCGTTTCGAAGCATTGAGAAACGCACCTCGGGTGAGTCAAAGAGTGTCTCTGGAATAGCTGAGCGCCCCGCGTACTGCAGGATCCGAATCTCTGGGAGCCCTTCATCTGTAATAAAACGCAGCCCTGCTCCTCCAACCAAATTTATGCCTAACTCGCTTCGAGGGGTACTGAAGTCGTAAGTCCCTGCGCTAGTAGCTTGACGGTCGCCAAATATCTCTACGTACCAACGAGCAGCGGCATCAAAAACATCTCTCTCTTCGGGTAAGAAATCGCGCGGGGTTGGGAAGTGAACAAGCCGAGGGGAGTCCAGAGAGGTCTGGGCTAACGACGCAGCCTCCTCAAGCCGCCCGGATAAGCGAAAGCGAATGTTGGCGCTCGTTGAAGCACGTTCGTTGTTGAACTCTTTTGAGAGGCGCAGGGCACACCTGCCGTCGGGGTCACGCAGGTGGGCGAGGGTGACCTTGGAGAGTTCGTCGGTGCGCTGCACAGAATCAGGGTAGGCCACGGAACCCTCAGATCAGGTTTATCCGCGACCTACTCCTATGGGTAATCGGGCCTACGATCACCGAGTGCCCGATTCTGAAGAGTTACCGGCAGACTCAAAGGTGAGTCGGCAGAGGCCTCGCCGTCGCAGGTCTGGCGGTCGTAAACGCCTTGTAGTTTTGCTCTTGGTTGTCTTCATGCTCTCCTGGATTGCCGCCGCCTCCGCCAACCTTCTATCGGCACGCTCAAAAGCGCAGGCTGGAATCACGCGTCTTGAGAGCGCTCAGGGCTCGCTCTCAGCGGCCGACGTTCTGCGTGGTGAGGGACTGACTGAAATACAAGCGGCGAATAGAGACTTTGCCTCTGCTTCCCAATCATCTGATTCGTTCTTTCTCGCTCCCTTTGAGGTGCTTCCGATTATTGGCAGACAACTGCACTCGGTGCATGCATTGGCCGCAGCCGCTGCATCGATTACCCAGATCGGTGCTGGCGTGACCGAGTCAGCGCAGAGAGCAGTGGCGATACCTGCAGCCGGAGGCCCTGAACGAGTCGCCCTAGTCGAGAGCCTCGGAAAGATTGCTGAGCGCGCGAGTACGGATCTAGATCGAGTAGATCTTGGGCCAGGTAACGCGCTCGTCTCTCCACTCGCAGATGCGCGGTCACGATTTGTCACACAGGTTGATCGAATCAGGCAAGCAACATCCGACCTTCAGGTGGCGTCAGGCGGCCTAGCAACAATTATGAAAGGGCCAACGCGTTACTTAGTATTCGCGGCGAGTAATGCAGAGATGCGATCGGGGTCTGGGTCTTGGCTAACAGCTGGGGTCTTGACCTTCGATGGAGGGAGATTCTCCCTAAGTGAAATGCGTTCAAGCGTTGCTTACAATCCGAGTACGCAGCAATCGCCAGTGCCGGCTGATTTCGCCAAGCAGTGGGGCTGGGCTGAGATTGGAACCGACTTCCGGAATCTCTCGCTGACTCCAAATCTTCCCGATAGCGCTGCGGTGGCAGTCTCCATGTGGCGTCAGAGCACGGGTCAAGAGGTAGACGGAGTCATTGTGTTGGACCCGATTGCACTTCGGTCACTTCTAGACGCCTCCGGGCCAGTTGATGTTGATGGGAGGCAGATATCCGCGGAGAATGTTGCGCAGTATCTCCTCATTGACCAGTACAGAGGCCTCGATTATGACCTTAAGAACCCGGAGCGAACTGAGGAGATGAATGCTGCTCGCCGCGCTGGGCTGTCACGCGTCGCCAACGCAATAGTCGAGCGATTAGACGCGCAAGGATGGAGTGCGCCTGACCTCATCGAGTCGCTACGGGTCGCTGCCGCCGGAAGGCATGTGTTGGCTTGGGCAAGTAACGCCGAACAGGAGCGCGCTTGGATCGCTTCTGGAATTGATGGACGAGTTCCCTCCGATGCATTGGCGCTATCTGTTATCAATATCGGTGCGAACAAACTCGACGTCTACATGGATACGAAGGCAAACATTCGTTCTGTCTCTGTGCTTGGAAAAGGCACTACTCGAAAGAAGCGAGTAGAGGTCGCTATCTCTATTAGCAATAACACGCCAACCGGTTTAGGTCGCTACGCCGCGGGGCCGTTTCCGGGGAAGCCTTATGCAGAAGGGGAGTATGCGGGGATACTCGCGCTAAATGTTCCGCGAAACGCATCGCGTATTCGACTCAGTGGTGTCGATGCCCCGGTTGCGCGCGGACCTGAGGGCGCAGCCACTGTTGTCGCCGGGTCGTTTCGAGTTCTGCGCGACTCCTCACGAGATTTTGTGTTGTCTTTCGAGGTGCCAGATGCTTCAAGCAAGATCTCTGTTAGACCCTCAGCTCGAGTTCCAGCGACGCTCTGGAGTTACAGAGGCGTTGAGTGGCGCGACGAAGAATCACGATCAATCGCTCCTTAGCCCTCGGGTAGCCCCGTATTACCTGCAGCCTCTGCCACATTCCATAGTTCTTTGTACCTAAAAGTGCTTTATGTGTTGGCCGTGTTGCCGATGTGGCTCAGGTTTTAAGGGCCATTTCCGCAATTTTGCGTAGAGATTCCCACTAGCGCGCGAGCCACTATCCGTGGCATTGTGGAGCCCTAGCGCCCTGTCTCCCCGAAAGCGCTCAATTGAGAGGAACACTCCATGAATCGAATTAAAGCGTTTGGTCTCTCCGCATTAGTAGCGGGTGCTGGAATCTCCACAAGCCTGGTAGGTGCTATCCCTGCCCACGCTGCTTACCCGCCTGACCCATCTTGCCTAGCGGTAATGGATGGTTGTGTTGATACCACCACCACGACTATCCCCACCGATGTTCTCGGCGAAGAGGTAACTCGGGTTAAGACAGTCGCTGTTGACTCAAATGGTCTCCCAGTTACCGGTGGCGATCTTGTAGGGCTCCTCGCCCTTGGTGGAGCAGCTGCACTCGGTGGCGGAGCGATGGTTCGACTCTCTCGCCGCAACCGCAACGCATAATTCTCCTCAGCGAAGCCAATTAGAAGAGAAGATAATTATGGCTCAAGTAGAGGCATCCTCACGACGATCAGGCAGCATGACTCATTCCCCTGCTTCTGATGCTGCGCCGACCTCCGCTCGGCATCTAGTCCTTGCGCGCGAAGTTGCGGAAGTTGGGTTGCAGGGCGGTATCTATCTGCGTTTCGTCAAGCCTGCTTGCGACCGGTTTTTCGCAGCAGTAATTCTGGTGGTTCTCTCTCCAATCATCCTTTGCACCTCAATTGCGCTTCGTTTAACCCTCGGAAAGGGCGTTCTCTTTCGCCAGGAGCGCATCGGAAAAGGTGGGGTTCCTTTCACCGTATTGAAGTTCAGGACAATGAAGGCCGACCGCAGACAAGAGCGTGTTGTCGTGGAGAGCGACAGGCGACGCACCCATAAATCGACCTCTGACCCGCGCCACACGGGACTTGGAAAGTTCCTTCGCTCTACTGCGATCGATGAGTTGCCGCAATTCGTCAATGTTCTGCGGGGCGATATGAGCATCATCGGCCCACGCCCAGAACTCCCAATCGTCGTAGAGAAGTATGAGCCATGGCAGCACCTGCGCCATGACGTGCGCCCTGGACTTACAGGCCTATGGCAGGTAAGCGAGCGCGGCAAAGGCGAGGCTATGCATGAGCGCGTTGATGTTGATTTGAGCTACTGCGACTCGGTTGGCTTCTTGACCGATCTCCGGATACTCCTCGCTACGCCTTTCGCACTGATCTGCGCTCGCGGGGAGTAACAAAGTAAGCCGGAACTCCTTGCGTCTCGGTAGACGTAATTCTCGATAGAACTAGTCTCGGCCCTGCAGCGATGCAGGGCCTTTTCTTGTATAGGTACTCGGCGAGAGGGATCGACCTGAATGGCGATCACTGCTCATGCTCTATAGCTCTCCACCTTGAAATACGCGAACCAAGCCTAAAGGCCTACTCCCTTTCAGCCGAGAAGCCCTACGTGATCAACAGGCTTGAAGGTTTCCAAAATAAGAGCAGAGCGCGGCGACTAATTGCTGCGCTCTCTGTAACGGCAGTCGCAGCAGCAGGGCTAGTGGCATCTAACGCTCCTAGTGCTACGGCCGTAGGGCTATCACCTGTCATGGGGATCGCGAGCGGGTCGGGGATTCTCTGGGAGTCGAACGCTGATTTCAATCGCGACATGGATGCAATCGCTGCAACAGGAGCAGCATGGATCCGCGTTGACTTTGATTGGAGCTCAATTCAATATGAGTCGCCAACAACCTGGCGATGGGATCGATCAACGGACCGTATTGTCGCTGGTGCACAGGCACGAGGACTCAAGGTCTTGGGGCAACTTGGCTACTCCCCTCCGTGGGCTCGCCCGTCTGACTGCCCTGCCGGAAGCAACAAGTGCATCCCTAATGATGTAACCGCCTATGGCAATTTTGTACGTGCGGCAGCTGAGCGCTACGGAGCGCGCTCCTCAAACTCCACGCTTCGCGGGAGTGTCACAGCCTGGGAGATATGGAACGAACCAAACCACGGACCCTTCGCTCAGCCCAAGCCAAGCATCGATCGTTATAGCGCGCTACTAATCGCTGCCTACCCAGCCATCAAAGCTGCTGACCCCGGCGCTACAGTTGTAACCGGTGGGCTCTCGCCTGCGCCCGATGCCGCTGATGGCATAGAGATTGCACCGACGACATTCCTCGCAGGGCTATATGCCCGGGGAGCTCGCGGCTACTTCGATGCCGTTGGGCACCACCCTTACTCGTATCCGTATAACCCGCTTGGTGGTCAGTCATGGAATGCTTTTACGCAGACTGCCTCGCTCTACCAGATCATGACGAACAACTCTGATAGCGCTAAGAAGATTTGGGGTACAGAGGCCGGTGCGCCTACCGGGACAGATGCGGGGCGCTCAGTATCTGAGGCCCAGCAAGCAGAGTTTGTCTCGGACTATTACCGCGGCTGGAGCACAAACTATGGAGCGTTTACTGGTCCATTATTCTGGCACCAGCATCGCGACTCTGGCTCTAATACCGGCTTCTATGACGACAACTTTGGGTTGTTGCGAAGAGACTTTAGTCAGAAGCCCGCATACGCGGCCTACCAAGCAATGGCCAATGGCGCGTCTGTAATTACTACGACTACTACTACTACCAGTACCACTACAACAACAACGCTGCCTCCGACGACGAGTACTACAACGCCGCCTTCTACGACTACAACCACTACCCCTGGCCCTGGCAGCGGGGAGAGAATTGCGGGTAGTAACCCGATCGGGTGGGTAGAGAGCCTCTCGGTGACCCCCTCTGGTATTCGAGTTCAGGGGTGGACAATCGATCCTGATCGTGCGGGTTCAATTGATGTGTTGATCTGGATGGAGGGTTTCCAACTCTTAGGAAGAGTTACGGCAGATGACGCGCGCATGCCTTTAGATGCAGTCTTCCCGGCCTACGGCCCGAACCATGGTTTTGATACGACGGTCGCGATCCCTGACGGCGTACATAACGTCTGCGCACTTGCAGTTGGCGTCGGCGTGGGAACGAACACAATGCTTTCATGCAGAGACGTTTGGGTCACCTCGTCGCCATTTGGGTTTGTTGAGACTGCCACGAGTGGTGTCGGTGGACTCAACGTCACCGGTTGGAGCATCGATGGCGACTCGACTGCTTCCCCCGCAATCCACATTTGGATGGACGGAACTACGTTCGTTGGAGCAACAAACTCGGATCAGAGACGTGCAGATTTGGGCGCGATCTTCCCTGCATACGGAGATGGTCACGGCTTCTCTGCTTCTTTCACCGCAGCGCCAGGACTCCACAGTTTCTGCATGTATGCATTGAACGCTGCGGGCCGAGGCACCACGACCCCGCTTGGATGCCGCGATGTGTTTATTAACACTGCGCCTATTGGGTCACTCGACACAGTCGTTCGCGTTCCCGGTGGGGTACGTGTCGGTGGATGGGCTATTGACCCGGAGACTGTCGATCCTATTTTCGTTCATATATATGTTGATTCTGTCGGAGTAGCCACGACCGCGAATGCTCGCCGCCAAGATGTCGGCAACGTCTTCCCGGCATACGGCAATAACCACGGATTTGATCAAGTAGTTGAGACTCCATTAGAGGGCCCAACACGCATATGCGCCTGGGGCATTAACGCCGGTCCTGGAGCGCAGACTCTGTTGGGTTGTCGCGTTGTTAACATTCTCCACACGCCTATTGGATCTCTGGACACAATTGCGCGGACGCCCTCTGGACTCAGCGTGAATGGATGGGC
>JBAXPT010000110.1:0-6588 GCA_037132095.1 Actinomycetes bacterium | reverse complement strand
TCTTAAAATGTTGATAGATCTGCACGCCCACACAACTCCACGCTCAAACTGCTCGAGCGCAACCCTCGAAGAACTTGTTGAGAGTGCTCGGAGTCGTGGGCTAGATGCTCTCTGTATTACCGAGCACGATGTTCGCTGGCCAGAGGGCGAGCTTGAAGACGCCTCTCGGTTACTAAACTTTCCATTGATACCAGGGGTCGAGCTCTCAACCGATGTTGGTCATGTCTTGGTATTCGGCCCGCTTGAGCGCCCGCTATGGCTCGGGTACCGCTTTGAGCAACTCGTGGAAGAGGTCTCCAGAACGGGGACTGCCATTGTGCTTCCGCATCCAGTTCGAAACGTTGCCGGCGCGAGGGCAAAGGCAGCGGGGCATATCGAGCCCTCGGCTGAGGTCGTCGCAGGCTGGGAGCACTGGTCCCTCGTCCATGCGATAGAGGCTGTAAGCACTCAGACCGTTAGCTCTGAGCATGAGCTAACTGCCGCAGCACTTTTGGTCGCTCCGAGGCCAAGTGTGGGCGCAAGCGATGCGCACGGCCCAGGATTAGCAGGGGTTTACGCCACTGAGTTTGCAGGCGCTGTGGTTGATGTTGAGAGTTTGGCGGCTGAGATTCGTGCAGGGCATGTCCGGCCGGTGAGATTTGAGGGCTCTTGAGCCCTAAACCGAGAGGTGTTGAGCATCAACCGGGGAGTACCATCCGAGCGTTATTAGTTTCGCGAAAGGAATTATAAAATGGGTGAAGCAGTAATTGTCTCGACCGCAAGAACCGCAATCGGTACCGCGCGCAAGGGAACTCTTGCCGATTTGAGTGCCGCCGACCTCGCCGTCGTAGCTGTAGGTGGACTCCTGGAGCGAGCGGGTATCCCATCGGAGTACATCGACGACCTACAGATGGGCGAGTCGCTTCAAGGTGGGGGAGACCTCGCTCGCTACACAGCTGTCGAACTAGGCCTGCTCAATGTTCCTGGCGTTGCGCTTCAGCGTCACTGCGCCTCTGGGATGGCCGCCGTACAGGGCGCCGCCGGAAGTGTCATGGCGGGGATGGACAAAGTTGTCATCGCCGCTGGTACAGAGTCGATATCGACTACGCCCGGGAGCATGAAACGGCGCCTACCGGGCGACGAGATGGGCCCATGGATGTCTGCGAGTCACCGTGAGACACCAGATGCACCTGCATGGGATATGTCAATCACCGTCGGATGGAATACGGCTCAACGCGCCGACGTGAGTCGTCTGCAGATGGACGAATGGTCATACGAGTCTCACCGGCGTGCAATTAGTGCTATCGATGATGGGCGCTTTGAGGAAGAGATCGTTCCCTTCGAAGTAACACGGCGCGACGGAACAACGACCATGTTTCAAGTTGATGAGCACCCGCGCAGAGAGACCACCCTCGAGAGGCTTGCGGGCTTGAAACCAATTCACCCAGAGATCGAGGGATTCAGCATTACTGCCGGTAATTCCTCTGGCCTTAACGACGCCGCTGCAGCAATCATGATCTGTGACTCTGAGTTCGCCAAGGCTCACGGGCTAGTGCCCCTTGCCGTAATCAAGTCTTGGGCAAACGCTGCGCTAGCCCCTCGTGATACTGGGCTTGGCCCGGTATACGCGATCCCGAAAGCCCTTGAGCGAGCGGGCCTAAGCGTCGAGGATATGGATCTCGTCGAGATTAATGAGGCATTTGCATCAATGGCCGTTGCAAGTACGCGCTTGCTTGGTTTTAACCATGACATTGTGAATGTCAACGGGTCTGGATGCAGCCTCGGGCACCCAATCGCCGCAACAGGGGCGCGTATGGTCGTGACGCTGATAAATGAGTTGCGACGACGCGGTGGTGGCCTTGGTGTCGCAAGCATGTGTGCCGCTGGGGGCATGGGAAGCGCAACAGTGCTTGAGGTCATGCCCGGTTAAGCCGGTTAAACCATGGACCCCGATCTCATATTCGCACTCAAACTTGCAGACCTTGCAGATCAAGTAACGCTTGCGCGGTTTCTCTCTGACGATTTAAAGATTGAGCGCAAGCCTGATACGACACACGTCACAGATGCCGACCACGCAGCTGAGTTGGTTATTCGCTCAGCGATTCTTGAGCGTTTCCCAGACGATGCAATTCTTGGTGAGGAGTTTGGGGCGGAGGGCGACTCTGGCCGACGCTGGATTATCGATCCGATAGATGGAACTGCGAACTTCATGAGAGGGATCCCAGTCTGGGCGACCCTTATTGGGCTGGAGCGAGACGGTGTCGTTGATATTGGGGTTGTCTCTGCGCCTGCGATGCCGCGACGCTGGTGGGCAGCGCGTGGAGAGGGTGCCTACTGTGACGGACGGAGACTCAGCGTCTCAGGGGTTGCAGAGATATCTGATGCCCAGCTCTGCTACGCAGACCTTCCTTGGTGGGAGGCCTTCGGGCTAGGAGAGCAGTTTCTTGCACTTGTTCATGCAGTCTGGCGGACCCGCGGTTTCGGTGACTTCTGGCAGCACATGCTCGTCGCCGAGGGTGCAGCAGATATCGCAGTCGAGCCAATAGTAAATCTCTGGGACCTCGCTGCGATACAACCGATTATTGAGGAGGCCGGAGGGCGCTTCTCTGACCACTCAGGGGTCTCAACCCCTGCTGGTGGAAACGCAATTAGTTCGAATGGGCTTCTGCACGAAGCCGTGCTTGCGATCCTAAAGAAGCCATAGAAAAATCCAATAGAGAAAAGGTACGAATCCAAAAACGCAAAGCGCGTAGCTGCGCCACTGAAAGGCATTGAAATTCATGGCATTAGAGATAAAGATCAATCGTGAAATCTGCATGGGCTCGGGGAACTGTTCGTTCTGGGCCCCCGATGTATTTGACCTCGATGACGATGGGGTAGCGATCGTCACGAGCATTGATGGTTCTCCCGAGGAGAAAGTAATTCTCGCTGCGCAGGGCTGCCCGACACAGGCAATCTCGATTATCCGAGACGGGGAAGTAATCGTTCAGGGTGCGCCTAGCTAAGGGAGAGCGGGTCGGGTGTGAGCGTGCAGTCCCTCTACCGGGGGTTTGGCAGCGATTAACGACTTGTTATCTCCACGCACAGGCAGCATCGGGCTCAGCCCCGCAAGCCTTGCAGCGTTCTCCGTCGCCAGATGCAGCTTTGATGCACCCCTCTACGGTGGCCGCGAGTACCTGCCCCATGAGGGAATGCAGGCCTATCGGAGCGGTTATTAGCCACTCAACTTCTGGATGACGCTGAGCGGCCTCTGCGGTTAGCGCTGGGATGTCAACCCTCCAGTGGTTTCCTGGGAGTAGGAAGAATGGGCAGACTACGACCTTTGTTGCACCACGCTCGATGCACGCATCAAATGCAACGCCGATGCCGGGTTCAGCCAACTCCATATGTGCAGTCTCGACTATTTCATATTTATATTCTTCAGCGAATCTGACGGCGAAACCATCTAGAAAAGTATTCGATTCAGCGCGACGAGATCCGTGATCAACAATCAAGAGTGCTGTAGGCATGGGGGCATTCTCTCCCAGTTCAGGTTAAATAATCGAAATGAAGTTATCGAGCTCCACGTACTAAAGCGCCAGGGCGAGCGCCGGTCTCCTCGCCATTACGTAGCGTTACCTGCCCGGCCAAGATTGTGGCTACATAACCAGTTGATCTCTGTATGAAACGACGAGCGTCGCCGGGTAGGTCATGGACCATGACTGGAGCATGCAGAGTGAGCCCGGCGTGGTCAATCACGTTTATGTCTGCCCGCATCCCTGGAGCAAGTACGCCGCGATCGCCGAGCCCAAAGAGTCCGGCCGTCTGTGAAGTCATCTTCTTGATTACTGTTTCGAGTGGTATTCCGGCCTCTCGGTCGCGAGCCCAGTGCGTGAGCATATAAGTGGGTGTTGAGGCATCACAGGTAGTGCCGCAGTGTGCGCCGCCATCGCCGAGTCCCCATACAGTCGTTGGGTGCATGAGCATCTCTCGAACTGCATCAAGGTTTCCATCGGTGTAGTTAAGGAGAGGGCGCATCACAAATGCGTGCCCGTTATCTGCCATCAATGCATCGTAGAAAACACTCCAGACGTCTGCTCCGGCGCGCTGCGCAATTTGAGCGATCGATGTCGATGGGTGTGGTTCGTAATCGGGGGGGTCGCCGAGTGGGAACGATTTATCTGGATCAAAGAATTGGCGCATTGTGGGGTCGGGGTTGGATGCTTCGGCTAGAAGCCGGCGCCTGATCTCGGGGTCTCCCATCCGTGCTACTCGTTCATCCAACGGAAGAATACCGACCGGGCCCCAAGATGGACAGTAAGCGAAGGGGTGAAAGGTCTTGAGCCCAAGGAGGAGTGTTACTGGTCGCCCTGCAACTTGGGGTCGTACATTGGAACCTTCGCTGGCAGCCTCAGCGCATAGATCAAGCATTCGCCTCCAAGACTCTGGGTCGTGATCGTTCTGAGTGAGTGCGAATGAAACCGGTCGTCCGCATATTGCTGCTAATCGACGCATCCAATCCATCTCGCGCTCCGGTGCGGCGAGGTCCTCGCCCAGAGCACCGGCCGGTGCGAGTTCGAATACTCCGCCGCCCGCATCCTTGAGTGCATTTCCTAGACCAAATAACTCGTCCTCAGCAGCGAATGTGCCTGGTACTGGTTCACCGTCAATGGCCATATGAGCAATGGTGCGCGATGTTGAGAAGCCAAGTGCTCCGGCCGCAATTGCATCTCTCACGATGGCGGCCATTGCTGCAATATCCTCTGAAGTCGCCGGCTCGTTGCGGGCACCTCGCTCACCCATCACATATGCGCGCACCGCTCCGTGCGGTATCTGCGCAGCGACATCAAGCATCTTTGGCGCTCTATCAACTGCGTCTAGGTACTCACTAAAAGTCTCCCATTCCCATCGGATGCCTTCGCTTAGTGCCGCCCCAGGAATATCCTCAACCCCCTCCATGAGCCCGATTAACCAGTCGTGGCGATCTGGCGATACTGGTGCAAAACCAACGCCGCAGTTCCCCATGACCACTGAGGTAACCCCATGCCAACATGTAGGAGTGAGGAGCGGGTCCCATGTAACTTGGCCATCGAAGTGCGTGTGAATATCAACGAAGCCTGGTGTAACGAGTAGTCCTGTGGCATCAATCGTCTCAGTAAGCGACCCACCAAGGCTCCCCGGATCCGCTACCTCGGTAATTATCCCATCGCTCACTGCAATGTCGGCGAGACGCTGTGGGCCTCCGGTTCCGTCTACGACAATGCCGCCGGTAATTACAAGATCAGACATATTTGCTCCGATTGTTGAGTATTACTGAAGCCTATTCGCGTGCAATTCCAAGAGCGCTATCTTCGCGTGTTCTTGGAGCCTCGTAACGCCTCGGGCCGGGTAGCCTCAACGAGTATGGCCCAAGATTCCTCTCGTCGTTTTTGGGGCATCCTCATGCTCCTCTTGGTCTTAGCCGCGGGAGTGAGAGTTGCCTATGTCTTAGGAGTCGCTGATGGCTTTAACAGTGACAAGTTTTATGACGCTGCTTATTACGAGTTAGAGGCCCGTACGGTTGCAAATGGTGATGGTTTTGCAGATCCCTTTAGGCTGCTCCCCGGTGCTGATCAGGCCATAGTCCCCGATGCCTCCCATCCTCCGCTAACAGTGATGGTGCTAGCGCCAATAGTGAAGGTGTTTGACGGTCAGTTAGTTCTTCGGTTTGCAAGTGCGCTTGCTGGGCTTGGAGTTGTATTCCTTAGCGCGTTGCTTGCCCGTGAGGTAGCGGGGGATAGAGCAGGATTAATCGCTGCTTCCATCGCAGCGGTTTACCCTTTTCTGTGGGTCAATGATGGCTTGATTATGAGCGAGTCATTTACGGGAGTGGCCGTTGTGGGGACCGTGTTAGCTACCTATAAAGCTGCACGATCGCCCAAAGAGTGGTGGCGTTGGGTACTGGTCGGGGCATTAGGGGGAATAAGCGCGTTAGGTCGTGCTGAGCTCGTGCTGCTTGTCCCCGTTATAGCGGCTGGCGTGCTGCTCGCTCCGCTCATCGGAATTATTCGGGTGCGTTTGATTGCTTCAGCTTTAGCCGGCGTTGCGTTGTTGCTTGTGCTCGCCCCATGGTTTATTTACAACAGTGCGCGCTTTGAGACGCGCGTGATTCTCTCAACCAACGATGGGCTAGCAATGGTTGCCTCGAACTGCGACGAGGCGTATAGCGGAGATGTGATCGGGCTGACTTTTCTTCGGAGCGCGGAGTGTCTTCCGGCCCCACCGAAAGGGGACCAGTCCGTGGTAGCGGAGGAGTATCGACGAGTCGCGTTTGAGTACATGTCAGATAATGCATCGAGCGTCCCCGTTGTTGTTCTCGCTCGGTTGGGTAGAGACTGGAGTCTCTTTCGGCCGGCGGACATGCTTAGTTGGAACGTCGCCGAGGGCCGCCCCCGATGGGTTACCTCCCTTGGTCTCGTCTTTTACTATCCGCTTCTTCTAGGAGCCTTCGCAGGTGCATTCATCCTTTGGAGACGCAAGAGATGGATCTGGCCGCTGCTGGCTCCAGGAGTAGTGGTCTCACTCGGTGCGATCTTTGCGTATGGGCAGATTCGATTCCGAGCTCCAGCAGAGCCATTTATTGTCATACTC
>JBAXPT010000109.1:0-6644 GCA_037132095.1 Actinomycetes bacterium | reverse complement strand
GTTATAACTATGTCCTGATGCACTCGAAGCGGAACCTGCTCAAGGGCATGGAGAGTCAATACAGGGTCAGGTAATACATCTAAGAAGTTTCCACCGCTCGAGTAGAGGACATCAAGCTGTCCTCGCTGAGCAGCGATCAGCATCTGCTCAGCGCTCAAACCCTCAGTTGGGGAGACAGTAAATCCGTAGGTCTCCGATAGCGCTGCGGCAGAGGAGGGGGTAATCGCTACCCCGCCCGGGAATGCTGTTGCATAGGCCCCCATCTCGGCCCCGCCCTGCACGCCGGAGTGGCCTCGAATCGGCATGAGCCCAGATCCAGCTCGCCCCACGTTTCCACGAGCTAGCGCAAGATTTACAATTGACTCAACATTCTCAACACCGTGTTTGTGTTGAGTAATCCCCATCGACCAGACCAGCACGGCACTCGCAGCATCTGAGTAATAAGTCGCGAATCGCTCCATCTCAGCCCGGCTTGCCCCTGATGCCTCGACTAGATCATCGAATGACTGATTCTCTAGTTCGGCAAGCAGCTCGGCGAAACCTTCAGTGTGTTCGCGCACAAAATCGCGATCAATCCCCCCGTTGGCGAGCAGTACCTTGAGGACTCCATTTATAAACGCGCTATCTCCGCCGGTATGAACCTCAAAGAAGTCATCAGCGATCTTCGTGCCGAATGCAGCGCTCTCAAGATTGCTCGGAACCCAGTAGTGCTCTAGCCCCGGCTCGCGAAACGGATTGACAACGAGCACCTTTGCTCCGCGCCTGCGAGCTAAGTAGAGGTATTTCATGAAGACTGGCTGAGCATTCGCGACATTCGCTCCAAAGAGCACAATGAGCTTGCTGTTGATGACATCTGTGTACGAACACGTAGTAGCCCCAAGACCGATCGTGGCTTTTAGCGCAACCGTCGACGGCGCATGGCAGACGCGTGCGGCATTATCAACGTTGTTAGTACCTACAAAGCGCATAAATTTCTGCGCTACGTAATACACCTCGTTTGTAATTCCACGCGCTGTTAAATAGAGCGCCGATCGGGATGGAGGGGTTGATCGCATGCGGTCCGCAACTAGATCGAGCGCCTCATCCCAAGTGATGCGAGTGAATCCATCCTCCCCGCGACGCCTAAGCATCGGGTAAGGAAGTCGCCCTAGGTTTCGCAATTCAGCGCCATCAAGTTCGCGCAGAGCCGGAACATCTGCGAGGACTTTTGGATCAAGAGCCCGCATGGTGTTGAGCTGAAGAAGCTCTAGGCGTGTTGTGCAGAGGTGCACACCCTCAATCGTCCAGTCGTGAAAACCTGCAACACCGAGAGCACATCCGTCGCATACTCCTTTAGAGAGCAGGCGCCAAGCGTAGGGAAGATTTCGACGATGGCTCCAGAAGATGCGCGCCATGTCACTAAAGTGCTTTGGCTTCTGCCTCCCCACTCCATTAGGAGCAAAGCCAACCCAGAGACTGCTCCGAAGGCCTCTCCCCGTGCGTATTTTGGCGGAGCCGCTCCACGCCATCTCAGAGCCCCCCAACTATTCGCTCGGCCCCGGCGTATACCGTCGCACGTTCCCCGCGGACAAACCCAATAAGGGTCTGGCCCATTTCACGCGCCACCTCAACCGCAAGGCTCGTCGGCGCTGATATGGCGACCACTACGGGTATCCCAGCGACAGCGGCTTTCTGCATGATCTCGAAACTTACTCGGCCACTCACGGCAAGAACTGATGCCAAGGAGATAGATGTGTCAAGAATTCGCTCCCCTATGACTTTGTCGACAGCGTTGTGTCGACCAACATCTTCTCTACTCACTAGCAGTTCGCCATCAGCGCTAAATAAGGCTGCTGCGTGTAGCGCACCAGTCTCATCAAATATGGGCTGAGCCCCACGTAAAAGTGCCGGAAGAGAAAGCACGGTAGCCGCAGTAATAGTTGGACCATAAGCGAGGCGATCTGCTGAGACGACCACATCCTCTAGCGCCGCTTTGCCGCAGATTCCGCAACTAGAGGATGAGAGGAACACTCGCTCACGCTGCGGTGGAACGAAATCTAGGCGTGTACGAACAGTAACGATGTTGTACTTCTGCTCCTCGCTACCCTCGGTGCAGTAGGCCACGCTCTCAAGGCCACCCGAGGCGGCAAGCAGGCCTTCAGAGGAGAGAAACCCTACGGCTAAAGCGAAGTCGTTCCCTGGGGTGCGCATCGTTATCGCTACTGCTTGCCCTACCTGCCCCGGTCCGTGAGCACGAATCTCTAGCGGCTCTTCGATCACTAATCGATCGCGGGTCTCTCGTAAGTCGCCGTTCTCAATGACAGTGACTAGGGCCGGTGCAACGATACGCCGAGATGTCATGAGTGGGGTCCTCGGTCTCGGTACGCCTGCAGGTCCTCGGGCGTATCGAGATCGTTAAACGCGAACGTCTCGGAGAAGCGTCCCCACTCTGCTTCATTGAGTATCTCAAAAACACAGTTATCCAGAAGCGACCGCATGGATCTCCCGCCGCTCTCCCAGAGCGCCGGAGCGAGCCCTCGAGCCTCAGCGCTATATCTTGCGCAGAGAGTCTGGAGCTGCCCGTCTGCAAAAGGGACAACCGATTGCTCGCTGTGGTGATTCACAAGCGCTCCAATTAGGCCGTCGCCAATAGCGGGCATATCGCAGGCCATAAGAATGAGTGGCGTCCCTTCATCAAGCATTGCGCTACCTGCAATAAACGCAGCAAGCGGACCGGCGCCGGGCTGATCCTCAAGCGCACACTCAAGGTCTGTATAACCAGGCCCAACCTCGATCACCCGAGAGCAGCAGCGCTTGAGCAATTCTGCAGCCCTCTGTGCAATTACTACTCCATCGATCTCAATCAATGCTTTGGGGCTACCCATACGACTACTGGCGCCGCCGGTTAAGAGAAGCGCTGGAATCGACACACTCCGAGGTTAGTGGAGAAATGACTCTGGTTTAAGCCTGTGGAGCGTGCAGGAGGTAACTAGCGACTTCCCACCTGCCCATGCGGCGAGCCATTCTCACTTCGTTGTGTAGCTGAGCAATCGAAGGGCGAGAATCATCCGTTGCCTGCAGGAGAGTCAGCGAAGTAATAGCAACCGCTACCTCTCCGGATACTGCAACATCATCTACTTTCGCCTCTGAGACAAGATTGGTCGGGTGGAAGCCTTGCGCGTAAACGGTCTTCTTATCTGCTACAAACTCGCTCTTGGTTCGTCCGTCGCGCATAGCGGGCCCGGAGAGTGCCCAAATCGTCGCGAAATCTAGGCGATCCCAAGCGAGTTCATATGCAATCGCAAGATCCGATGGAGACGGACCCGGCTCCAAAGCAACCATAATTATCATCGAAGCGATAAGAGCGGCTATCAGCACGACAACAACCAGCTCAGTCATGGAGCACTCGCAGCGGCAAGGTCAATCAATGTAGCGAGATCAAGATCAAGCACAGAGATTCCGCCAGCGTCGTGAGTCGTGAGCGTGATACTTACATTGCGCCAGCGCAGATCGATATCAGGGTGGTGGTCGGCAGCCTCTGCAAGAAAACCAATACGAACAATTAGAGAGATCGCATCTGCAAAAGACTCAGCGGCAATAGTGCGCCGCAGAAACAACCCGTCCCTGGTCCACTCAGGGAGGAGCGCAACTCCTTCTGCTATCTCGGCTTCGGTTAGTGCAATCGGTCTCGGCATATCCCCATTCTCTGCCCAACGCGCGTCGCGCGCCAACTATGGGGTACAGGTATGGGGTAAGGGCATGGGATTAGAGCAGCAGGTAGAGGCATGCTCAAACCCAAGATCAGCCGAACCAACCAACGATGTCCACAATCACATGGACGCTTCCGGTGTTGTTATAAAGCGAGATCGCACCTGCAGAGCCGATTGGTACAACCACAAGATTGGGGGCTGTCTCTCCCGTGAATATATTGAGATTTGAGGCTAAGGGCCTCGGCACCCCGGCAGGTGAAGCAGTTAGAAAAGTAGGGGCATCTGAGCCTGTGGCGGTCAGATTGAATACGACGGCTGTCGCCCATGTTGGTACCCCGGCGACCCCTCCAATTGTGAGAGAGCGAGACTCGCCCTGGGTAATCGGTGCGTTGCTGTCACGAGTATCAAGCACACGCACAGGTGCCTGAGCAACGAAACTGTCACCTGGATCAGAGCCGTACCATCCGACTACATCTGCAACTACCTCAACGTCTCCGGCGAGATTGAACAACTCAACCTTGCCATCCGGACTCAACGCAGCGATTACTAAATTTGGTCGGGTTGCCGCCTCAGGCCAGTTAAGGCTTGAGGTTTCAGGGCGCGCGTCGCCGGCTGGCCAGACAGTAAGGAACGAGGGTGCGGTGGAGTCGGTAACAGTGACGTTGATCACCGCAGCCGTTGCTCCGCTAATAGGGACCCCACCATGCCCAGCAACCGTTAGCGAACGCGTCTCACCTGCACCGAGCGGTCCATCTACTGAGCCGATTGCATTACGCGTGTCGAGTATTCGACTTGGAGTAAGAGCATGGAACTCGCTTCCACCCGCGCGCTGCACCCCACCGTCGTCGTACCAACCAACTACATCAACGACAAGATCGACTGACCCTGCTGCATTAAAAAAACTAACCGCTCCATAAATGCCGAGCGCTGTCTGCGCGAGATTGGAGCGCGTCTGGTTCGGGAGCCAGTTAAGAGTTGAAGCAGTTGGGCGAGAGACGCCGGTGGGTGAGACTGTTAGAAACGATGAGGCAGTTCCACCTGTGATCGTTATGTTTGCTGCAACGGCACTCACTCCCGCAGCCGGAATGCCTGCAGTACTGAGCATCCCGAGGGGGCGCGTCTCACCTTGGCGAATGGGACCGCCCGAGACGCGTGTGTCGAGAACCCTCACTGGCGAAATTGGGTGATACCCACCAGACGGCAGCCAAGTTAAAGCAAGCGAGACTCTCCCTGAAGCTGCACCCTTCCCCGCTACCGCTATCAGATACCGCTGCCCTGCAAGCGCTGTGAAGGAGTCGGCACTCGAAGTACCGCCAGAAATATTGTCCGACGAACCAACCTCCGCGAGCGCATCTACCGCGTTGCCTGTGTAGATACCCAATACGGTGTCGATCGCTGATCCGAGTGTCGCTAACCCGAGTGTTCCTGCGCTAGGAGCCGTGAAAGACCACCAAAGCGACCCTGTGCTAATTACACCTGCGTGGAGAGGCTCACCCGCCTCCCGAGTCGCACTAACTGTCGAAGCACTGACCGGAGACGACAACGCAGGCGATAGCGGTAGCGCTCGAGCGAATGCATCCATACCGATCGCTGCCCAGATATTGATTCGAGGTTTTCCATAAGAGTCGCCGGATGGAACAGAACCTGTGGCAGTGAGGCGCGCTGAAGTCTCGCTGAGCGTGGCGTTTAGATAGGCAACCCTCAGAAGAGCGAACGCTCCAGCAACATGTGGAGTCGCCATGGACGTACCACTCGAGCTTGCATAGCCGCCCCCAGGCACAGACGAGATGATCGACTCTCCAGGCGCAAAATATGACGTCATCGAGTTGCGGTTTGAGAAGGAGGAGACAACATTCGAGTTGTTGACACTCCCTACGCCGTATACGCCGGTCATGCATGCAGGGAACGCCATGCTCCCCGAGTTACCGTCGTTACCCGCAGCCGCAACTGTTGCGATGCCGACCGATCGAAGACGATTGACCGCTGCCATGTACCCGGAGTTCGTTGCGTCGGAGTCACACGTTGCTCGGTCCGAGTAAAGCGAGAACCCGAGGCTCAGGTTTACAGCAGCGATAGTGAAGTTTTCACGCTGCGCGTATACCCAATCGAGCCCTGCCATCTGATCGGAGGTCCACGAGACGATAGAGCCGCTGTAGGAAGAGAAAATCTGAACAGATAGGAGTGTCGCAGAGGGCGCAACGCCTTTCCTAGAAGCAGTATCACCGGCTGCAATACCAGCGACATGGGTTCCGTGGGAGCATTGGTTGGCGAACGTGCACGGTGCACCTGAACCAGATCCATACATGACCGTCGAGTTATTAGGGCAGTTACCACCGCGCGAAAAACACGCCTCCCCGACGACTTTGCCCGCAAGCATTGGGTGCGTTCCATCAACACCAGTATCGAGGATCGCAACGGTTGCACCGCGCCCCACTGCCCCTGCATCACGAGAGGCAACACCGCCAATAGACGGAACAGAGTTGAGGAGCTCAATTGTTGCTGGGCGGTCGAGCGTTACCCCGACCACACCGGTTGCAGACCTGAGAAGATTGACCTCATCAACTCCAAGGGTTAACGCAAGCGCAGGAATCGATGTATACCTTCGCTCTACATCAGCTCCACTCCCCTTCAGGCTCTGGAGAACCTCGCCTTGAGCATCATGGATCGTCGGATTCGCTTCGCTGGTTGCTACTCGCACGATGACAGGAACTGACCCATCTCGCTGCGCACGGCGTTCGAGCGTGTCTAGCTGATTCGAGACTCGAGCCTCGAGAGCCGCGCTCGGAGCGGCAGCAGATGTACTAGCAAAACTCGCAGTAGCGAAGATTGGAGAGACGGACGTTATTAAAATAAGCGTGACAAAAAGACCAGTCGCCATAGTCGTTATTCGTGAAGTAGCAATAACCGTCATCGGTCTTACTCGATTCATTCTCAAATCACTCCGAGCATTATTCA
>JBAXPT010000108.1:0-6668 GCA_037132095.1 Actinomycetes bacterium | reverse complement strand
CAAGTATTTCTGCGCAGGTACGTAACAGCATTGGCTGTGACTCTCTGTGTAGTCGTTACCGGTGTCTTCGCAGTCAATATCGCGGTGAGCGCGAAGATTGCAGATATCGGACGCGTCAGGGGACTCGACCTTCCATCTAGCCCGGGCAAAGCGGGTAACTACTTGGTACTTGGCTCCGACTCTCGAGCCTTCGTTGAGAATGAGACACAGGCCAACGCTTTCGGGACAACAGCGGAGGCCGGAGGGACCCGATCTGACACTCTCATGGTTGTCCACGTTGACCCTGAGGCGAAGACCTCCCTGCTCGTCTCGTTTCCGCGAGATCTTCTCGTGGATATACCGGGGCGCGGTAAATCAAAGATCAACGCCGCGTTCAACGATGGACCTCAGAAAGTTATCGACACGATCGAGCAGAATTTTCAGATCGACATCAATCACTATGTCGAGTTGAACTTCGAGGCGTTCATGGGTGTTGTCAATGCGATCGGCAGCGTCCCTGTTTATTTCCCTGCCCCTGCGCGCGATGCCTTCTCTGGGCTAAATGTTGCCCTAGCTCCCGCTTGCGTGCCCCTAGATGGGAACGCAGCGCTCGCCTACGTTCGCTCTCGGCATCTTGAGTACTACGACGCGAGTACAAAGCGCTGGAACTCTGTAGATGCGATACCTGATATTGGGCGCATAGGTCGCCAGCAGAGTTTTATCCGGCGCCTAGCGCAGGTTGCTGCTCAGAAAGCAGGCAGAAACCCCTTTACTGCTAATCGCATGGCGAATGCAGTGATCCCTCAGCTGACTGTTGATGAGAGCCTAGGTAAGACTGAGATATTCCAGTTGGTCAATACATTCCGGCAGGTAAATCCAAGTGACACGAGCAGCATTGAGATGGTCACCGTACCCAATAAGGGCGGACCAAATTATCAAGGCCAGCAGGTTCTTTATTTAGATCAACCTGCAGCAGAGGGAGTAATCGCCCGCCTGCGCACCTTTGGGGGAGCGGTTAAGACCTCAACCGAGAAGCCAATCAAGATTGTCCCATCGCAGGTAAGTCTGCGTGTATTAAATGGCTCGTCTACCTCTGGTCTCGCAGGGTCAACGCTTACCTCTATGCAGAAGTACTCCTTCGTTCCATCTGGGATGGGGAATGCAGGGAGTGTCAACGAGACTCAGATTCGCTACCAGCGTGGGCAACGTGAAGCAGCGCGCTTGGTAGCAACGTACCTAGGCGGGGTCGGGAGACTGATTGAGGACAAGTCGCTTATAGATGCAGATGTGTCGTTAGTAATCGGCCCCGATTTTGTCGGGGTGCGTGCCCCTGGGTCTACCGGCGCTAGCGGTTCACCTGGCGCAAAGCCGACCCCGAGCACGACTGCTCCGAGTGGCTCGACAAAACCTGGGGCCCCTGCGACACCTGCGTGCTAAAGGCTCTTGCTAGGGGATCTCTCCAATTAGAGATTCAAGTGAGTGTCGTTCAAAGTTTGGTCAAGCCAAGGCTGCCGTGGGTTTAGACTCTCGCCCTGTGAGTGATGTAGCTGTTATAGGAGCTGGGTATGTGGGGATCACTACTGCAGCATGCCTAGCCCACTTGGGCCACTCCGTAGTTGCGGGGGATATCGACCCTGCGAGGGTAGATGCGCTGAACCGTGGAGAGATCCCTATCCACGAAGACGGGCTCACCGAACTAGTTGCGGAGGGTCTTGAGTCAGGGAGGCTGAGGTTTGTCCTAGGGGCGAGCGTCGCCGTAGCGGATGCAGAGTTCATCTTCTTGTGTGTCCCAACCCCCCAGGGAGACGATGGCTCAGCAGATCTTTCATTTATTGACGCCGTAGTGCTTGAGATTGCCGGGTCACTTAGGTCTGGTTCGGTCGTTATCAACAAATCCACGGTGCCTGTTGGTACTACCCGTCGAGTTCAACGGCTGCTCGGAGAAGCAGGTGGATCTATCGACGAGATCGGGGTCGCGTCTAACCCTGAGTTCCTTCGCGAAGGTACCTCCGTGCGAGATTTTCTTCATGCCTCACGCGTTGTAGTTGGTTGCGACAACTCGGCAACCGCTGTTCGTGTGAGCGAGCTCTACGCCGGAGTACATGCTCCAATTGTTGTTACTGACCCTGCCTCGGCTGAGATGATTAAGTACGCGTCGAATGCATTTCTCGCTACCAAGATCTCATTTATGAACGCGATCGCAAACCTCTGTGAATCCCTCGACGCCGATGTGAGTGAAGTCGCGCTCGGAATGGGGTATGACACTCGCATCGGTTTTGAGTTTCTACAGCCTGGCCCAGGGTATGGGGGATCCTGTTTCCCTAAAGACACCTCTGCGCTCATGCATGCTGCCCATGCAGCAGGGGCAGAGTTCCCTCTGCTTCAAGGGGTAATAGACGGAAACTTTGCGCAACACGAACGAATGATCAATAAAGCAAGGCGACTCGTTGGCGGAGATCTGCGCGGAGTTGAGGTGGCAATTTTGGGGCTTGCGTTCAAAGCCAATACAGATGACGTTCGCGACTCGCCGGCGGTATATGTCGCTCGCCGACTCTCTGAAGAGGGAGCGATACTGCGCGCATTCGACCCCAAGGCAGCTGCTAACTCGGTCTTGATTGACTCAATGACGCGTGTTGACTCCGTTATTGAGGCAGCGAAGGGCGCATCCCTCATGGTTGTTCTCACCGAATGGGACGAGTTTCGTTGGCTTAATTTTGACGAGATCGGCGAGGCGTTAGAGAAGCGAGTCGTCTTAGATACTCGCAACATCCTTGATCCAGTTGCTCTCCGCAGACGCGGATGGATATATGAGGGTGTTGGGCGCTAATGCCTAGAGCGGTTGTAACTGGTGGATCCGGTTTTCTTGGTTCACACCTATGCGAGTATCTGCTCAATCGTGGTTACGAGGTTGTAGCAGTAGACAATCTCCTCACTGGTCGCCGCTCAAATATCTCTAGCCTTGAAGGCAGGGATGGATTTACTTTCTTGCAGCATGATGTGATTCAAGGAATACCGGTTGAGGGCAAGGTCGATTGTGTTCTGCATTTTGCAAGCCCGGCAAGCCCCCCTGAGTATTTAAATCTCCCATTTGAGACACTCGATGTTGGCTCAATAGGTACGCGTCACGCCCTCGAACTCGCGCATCAGAACAAAGCGCGCTTTTTAATGGCCTCAACGAGTGAGATCTATGGCGATCCCCTTGTGCATCCTCAGACTGAGGGCTATTGGGGCAATGTCAACACGCTTGGGCCGCGCTCGGTATACGACGAAGCGAAGCGATTCTCAGAGGCACTAACAATGGCCTATCACCGCTATCACGGGCTCGATACAAAGATTGCGCGCATCTTCAACACGATGGGTCCGCGCATGAAACCCTCTGATGGGCGCGTTGTCTCTAACTTCCTTGTTCAGGCGATAGAGGGAAAGCCTCTTACAATTTATGGTGACGGCACACAGACTCGGTCGTTCTGTTTTGTCGAGGATGAAGTGCGAGGCCTAGTAGCACTAATGGAGTCAGACCATATTGGGGCTATGAATATAGGTAATCCTAATGAGTTCACGATCCTCGAATTGGCTGAGAAAGTTCGTGATGTCTGTGGTTCTGACGCTGGAATTATCTTTGAGTCCCTCCCAGAGGATGACCCGGTACGTAGGCGACCCGATATCACGCTTGCTAAATCTGTGCTTGGTTGGAGCCCAGAGATCAACCTAACTGAGGCATTAGAGCGCACCTGCAAGTGGTATCGCGAAGAACTAGCTCAGGCCGAGGCTAAGTGACACGAGAGTGGGCAGCGGTAGTAGTTGCTTATGACTCTGGCCCGCTACTCCTTGACTGCGTTCGCTCGCTTCTTAGTGATGACTCTGCCGGGGCAGCTCCAGAGGTAGTCGTTGTAGATAATTTTGTATCTAGTAAACCAGCCGATTCCGTTGCTCAAATTGAGGCAGAGTTCCCCCATGTGAGCGTCATCAGGCCTGGCGCAAACCTCGGCTATGCACGCGCTGCAAATCTCGGCATTGCCGCTACTAAGGCTGAGATTGTGGCGGTTATAAATCCTGATGCGATACTCGTTTCTGGCAGTGCCGCAGGCGTGATGGATCGGTTTGGGTCCGAGCCAACTCTTGGGGCGCTGGGGCCCAAGATTCGAGAGGCAAATGGAGAGATATACCCTTCAGCTAGAAGCGTGCCCTCAAATTTTGATGCACTTGGGCATGCGTTATTTGGTTCGATACGGCCAAATAATAAGGCGACTCGTCGCTACCGCGAGCTTGAGCGCGACCCTGAAGTAGCGCGCCGTGTCGATTGGGTATCCGGTGCTGCCGTTTGGCTTCGGCGAGAGGCTCTCAACCAGATCGGCGGTTGGGATGAGGCCTACTTCATGTATGTCGAGGACGTCGATCTTTGCTGGCGGCTTAAGGGAGCAGGGTGGGGCGTCGAGTACGCCCCAAATGCCGAGGTGACACATGTGCAGGGAGTCAGCACAGGGAGAACCCCTTTTAGGATGATTGCAGCGCATCATCGCTCGGCATTTCGATTTGCCAATAAGCGATGGAGTGGTGCCAAGCGGGTGCTCCTCGCCCCCACCGCCTTGCTGCTCTCCCTTCGCTGTGGGGTAGCGATGCTCAGCCAGCTAGTGCGTCATCCGCGGGCCTCGGTGCGAGTACCCTAAGACCTATATGACGAAAGCAACCTCAAAATACAAGCGTGCCAAGATACGTTCAAAGGCCCGTAGCCCAAAGCGTGCGAAGTCGAGCAGAACCTGGAATCTCTCGATTGTTGCGATACTTGTTGTTGGAGCGCTACTAATTGCATTTACGGTGAAGGACAACAAGTCTGCATCTGCCGTCAGCCCGAAAGTTGGGGAGCACTGGCACGCATTCTTAGGTGTAGATATCTGTGGAACATGGTTATCCGATGCCCCTGAGTTTGAGAATCAGGCCGGTTCTGACACGCTGCGCGCAGGAATCCACTCCCACGGCGACGGCATAATGCATACCCACCCATTTGCGAATAGTGAGTCCGGCAACAACGCAGTTGTAGGAACTTTCCTTGAGTATGGAGGATGGAGCGCGGATACCAATGCGCTCTCGCTCTGGGACTCGGTGAAGCACACCAATGAAGATAAGTGCAGTGCTCTCGGCGACAAGAAGTCCATTGTGCAGTGGACTACCGGTTACCCGAATAAGGAGTGGAGTGGTAAGCCGCTCTCTGGTAGCCCGGCTGACTACAAGTATCACGACGGCGAGATTGTTGCTATCTATTTCTTGCCGAAAGGCGCAGACCTTCCTAAGCCGCCGAATGCCGACGCAGCGCTCGCCAACATCAGCGATATCGGTGGAGCAGCCCCAGGTGCAGGGGCGTCTGGTTCAAGTGGCGTGAGCGGAGCCTCTGGTGCGACGGGTACTACTGGTACGACTGGTACGACTGGTGCATCGGGCGCTAGCGGAGCGACCACCACGCCGTGAAGGCTGTTGTCCTTGTCGGGGGTGAAGGGACACGGCTTCGGCCGCTGACTCTCCATACCCCAAAACCGCTGTTGCCGATTGCGAACGTTGCTTTTATTGAGCGACAGCTCGACTGGCTAGGGCGCTACGGGGTCACCGAGGTGATCCTCTCTCTGGGGTATTTGCCGGACGCTTTTATCCGTCACTTCAATGGAGATAGTTATGGCGAGATGCAACTGCACTATGCAGTAGAGGATGAGCCCCTCGGTACAGCTGGAGCGATTCGCTTCGCCGCTGATGGCATCGAGGATCGATTCATTGTCTGCAACGGCGATGTGCTTACCGATTTAGACCTCGGTGAGATGATGGAGTTTCATGAGGCTCGTAAGGCTGAGGCCTCAATTGCATTGACACGTGTGCTCGACCCCTCTGCATTCGGTGTCGTGCCAACTCGCGAAGACGGCGAGGTAATCGCCTTCGTTGAGAAGCCGCCGGCGGGCCAAGCACCGACCGACTGGATCAATGCTGGTACTTATATTCTCGAGCCGTCAGTCTTGAAGCGCATCCCAGCTCGCCTAAATGTGAGTGTTGAGCGCGAGACATTCCCTCGCATGCTTGAGGAGACAGGCAGGCTCTACGCACTCCAGAGTGAGGGTTACTGGCTCGATATCGGTACGCCCGAGAAGTATGAACAAGCCCAGCACGATGTGTTGCTCGGCTGCGTTGGTCTCCCGCCTGCCCCAGGGGCTGTCGAGCGCTCGCTCGGTGTATGGGTCCAAGGCTCACCCGAGATTGCAGCGGATGCGCTACTAGAGCCTCCATGCCTAATCGGGGATGGCGCTGTAATCGGAGCGCGCGCCCAAATTGCTAACTCAGTAGTTGGCAAGGGAGTCAGAGTTGGGGCCGATGCGGCAGTTAGAGACGCAATTCTCTTAGAGGGTGCATCGGTATCAGATGGCTCAGATGTAAAAAGCCTCGCAGTAACCGGCGAGTGCGAACTCTCCCTCGCCTAGGACCGCGCGCTTCTGCGCGAAGCAGTTCTATGACAGAGGAGGGCCTTAGATGAAGCGTCTAAGGGAGTCGAGAGGCACCTCAGGTCGCGGGCGGCCTACGTAACTTGGGTCGGCGCGCCCGAGCGTAACCAAAGCGTGTGGGAGCCAATCGCTCGGCAGTTTCAGAGAGTCTCTAGCCTCCTCTGGGCAGAACATCGGTGCCGCAACCCAGCACGATGACCACCCTGAGTCCGC
>JBAXPT010000107.1:0-6833 GCA_037132095.1 Actinomycetes bacterium | reverse complement strand
CGGTTGTCTCGATTTCTTCACCCACTCCAACTACTACGACGCTCCCTCCGACGACGACTACTACAGCACCCCCTGCGACCACAACAACCACCCAGCCAACGACAGTTCCAGTCTCGAACCCGTCGTCACTCGATGTGAATCGGTATGCCGGGTCCTTAGGTATTGGTCAGACGGGTGGCCCTAAGACGGTCACCGACGCTATTAATGACCGCGCGAATCACCACGCATCACTTGTAAGAGTCGAGGCCACGGTTCCCTACCAGTCTCAGTGGAATTACGCCCGCTACGACACGATCCTCACCGCAGCCAAGAACAATGGAATGCAGGTGATGTTCCTCTTCGACTACACACCGCAGGAGCTCTTCCCGGTCTACAACGGAGTAGCAGTGAAGAGCCTCTCAGGTAGCTCGTCTGCAAATGTCACGATCCATTCGTTCCCACGAGACCCAGCGCTTCAAGACCGATGGGTTTCCTACGCCATGGCGTTAGTGAACTACTCGCAGACTCGCTACCCGGGAGTCCTTGGAGCAATTGAGTGGGGCAACGAGCCAAACGGATGGGAGTTTGGTAGCCAGCGCGGCCAGTACCCAATGACACCGGCCTCCTACGCATCACTTCTCTTCAAGGCTCAGACTGCGCTCAAGGCTCAGTACCCCGGAGTTGTCTCTGTAACCGGTGGAACATCGCCTGGAACAACCTCCAAGTTTGGCGGTGGGACAACGGGCGGACCAAACGATTCATACACATCGGTATCCCCAGCAACTTGGGTCCAAGGAACAACTACCCACACGGGTTGGTACGCACTGCTCAAAGCTGCAGGCGCAATGCCGGGCACGCACTTCGACCACATCAACAGTCACTTCTACGACACCACAATCAACTCTCCATGGTCTCAGCCCTTCGATAGCCTCTGGTCGGTATGGTCTGGCCCGCAAGTCTGGGCAACAGAGCAGTCGGCATCGAGTAGCCCGCTTGATAACAAGGCCAGCACCACAGAGGCGTCTCAATCGACTTGGTGGAGTACGAACCTAGATCTCTGGCACGGAAAGGGAGCCAAGGCGGGAGCATGGTTTGCCTTCTGCCTCTACGACCGCCAGACCACAGATACCTTTGGCTACTTCGGTCTCAAGGACGGAGCCGGAACCCCCAAGGCAGCGTTCTCGGTATTCGCAGCCCGCAATGGTCGTGCATAGCGAGCGAAGCCAGAGCCCCTCGCGATTCGGCCCAAAGTGTTGAGAAGGAAGAACGGAAGCGGCGCCGGCCCCCCACCGGCGCCGCTGTCGCGTCTGGGCTCGAGTAGAGGATCGGCGCTAATACGTCTGTAATCCGTTTGGAGCTGTTGCTCTATTAAGAAATGAGGGGATTGGTCGGAAAAACCTTGCAGATTGTGTGATGATGCGGATCCTTAATCGACACAACTAAAACTGAGAGGTTTATTCATTATGTCTTTAGCAACTTGGCAAGTTGGAGAAGTCGTTTTCACAATGCTGTGGTTTGCATGCTTCTTCATCTGGATTTGGCTCCTCATCTCCGTATTTGGGGACATCTTCCGTAGCCACGACATGGGTGGTGTCTCAAAGGCAATCTGGATCTTCTTTGTGATTCTCCTACCAATGATCGGTGTGCTTATCTACCTCATCGCTCGCGGTGACAAGATGGCCAAGCACAATGCTGATGCAGCAAAAGCTCAAGAGGCTGCGATGAAGGACTTCATCCGCAACGCGGGTGGCACTGGAACCGCAGAGGAGCTTGAGCGTCTTGCAGGCCTAAAGGCAAGTGGAGTGCTTAGCGCCGCTGAGTTCGATGCTCAGAAGGCAAAACTTCTCGGCTAGCGAATCCGACGTTCTGAATCGTCTCTTAACTCTTTAAGGGTCAACGACCGCCGCCACAACAGACTTAATTGTCTGGAGTGGCGGCGGTTTCTTTTGTGGGCAGGAACGAGCACGAAAAAAGGGTTTTTATCACTAGCAAGAATCTCAGTTAGGTGCGATGATGTGAAGGCGGACGAGGTGCTAGGCCAAACGTCTTAAACCAAACCGCAGACCTGCCTATTTGCTCCCGTTGCTAGATGAAGGGATTGCCCATGGATGCAGTACTAGAGATTGAGTTTCCGGTAATAACGAAGGGCAGGATTGAGCAAGACGCAATTGAATATGCGCGCATGAAGATCAGCAAGACCCTCCTCCACAGTTCAGCGACTGTCACTCACGCAACAGTGAGATTGACTCGTGAACCGGACCCGGCTCGGGATCGCCCCGCCATCGCAGAGGTGACGCTCAGTATGAAAGGGCGCGTAATCCGTGCCCACGTCGGTGCAGCGAGCATGCCTGAGGCAATAGATCTTCTTGACGCTCGGCTTCGCAGACGTATCGAAGAAGCCAACGACCGCCGTAGGGCTCTCTCCATGAGGCATCGCGATGATGGCCCAGGGGAGTGGAGGCATGGGGCTATTCCGTCCGAGCGCCCCGCAAGATTTGAGCGTCATATAGATGAGCGTGAGTTAGTGCGCCACAAGTCATTCGCTGTTGCTCACCAAACTATTGATGAGGCAGCATTTGATCTTGAGGCACTAGACCACGACTTCTTCCTCTTCCGTGACGAGCGCTCAGACTCGGATGCAGTGATCTGGAGATTTGAGGGGCACTACGGACTCATTGAGGTCGACCCGAATGCCTCTCCAACCCCTGACACCGTTGCCGATGTTGAGCAGATGTCGATCCCGGTGCCAACAATTGATGTTGAGGCAGCGATTGAGCACCTAGATGCTGAGGGCGGGCCGTTTGTCTTCTTTCTGAATGTGGAGACGGGTCGCGGGAATGTTGTCTACTTCCGTTATGACGGTCACTACGGCCTTATCGAACCAGCGGAGTAGGGATTCGGAACGCCTCATATATGCAACTCAAGATGCGTCGGGCGCGTAGCCTGATCATGTGGATGAGACTCGAGCGGGAGCTGTTCTGAAGGGAGCTTCTCTAAAAGGAAGCGTTCTATTGATCACGATTGATCAGTGGCGCGCGGATTGCCTCGGAGTATTAGGTCACCCCGCTGTTGTTACTCCTAATCTTGATCGCCTTGCATCTGAGGGCGCAGTATTTACCCAGCACTACGCGCAGAGCGCTCCGTGTGGGCCGAGCCGCGCATCTCTGCATACTGGCCTCTACGCGATGACCCATCGATCCATACTCAACGGCACACCGCTAGATGATCGCTTTACCAACATCGCTCGAGAGGTACGTGCTCTCGGATTCGATCCAGTTCTATTCGGTTACACGGATACAAGCCCAGATCCGCGAACCCTCGAGGCCGACGATCCGCGGCTTCTCTCTTACGAAGGTCTTCTCCCTGGCTACCGCGCTGTCCTAGATATGCCTGAGGCCGCGGCTCCGTGGCATGAGTGGCTGAGCAAGCAGGGCTACGACGTAGTCGAGGGGGAGTCGATGCAGCGCCCGGTCGACGAATCTGTTGCGAGCCCTGCGGTATATAGCGCCGAGCACTCTGAGGCCGCGTTTCTTACCGGTGAGGTACTGAGGTATCTCGATGAGATAGCAGACGAGCCGTTCTTTATTCACGCCACTTATATAAGGCCTCATCCGCCCTTCGTTGCGCCGGCTCCGTACAACACTCTCGTGAACCCTGAAGATGTGCCTATGCCAATCGGCCATGGAACGATTGAAGAAGAGCGGGCAGTGAGCCCAATCCTCGCCGATGCTCTCCGGGCAGATTGGATACGTGCGCCGGAGTCTGAGGCAGAGATTCGTCAGATGCGCGCAACTTATTACGGCATGATCGCCGAGGTAGATGCCCAGGTGGGGAGGCTCCTAGATGCCTTGCGCGAGCGCCCTGACTGGGGACGGACACTTGTGATCATCACGGCTGATCATGGTGAGGAGTTGGGCGACCATCATTTGACCGGCAAGCTCGGGTTCTACGACGCCTCATATCGCATCCCCTGCATAATTAGAGACCCACGAGCGGAGGCAGATGGGGGAAGAGGGCAGTTAGTCAATGAGTTCACGGAGAACATTGACTTGATGCCTACGATCCTTGAGTGGCTCGATGCCAAGGTGCCATCGCAGTGCTCAGGGGCGTCGCTACTTTCTTTGGCATGCGGTGTGACCCCAGATGAATGGCGAGACTCTGTGTTTTGGGAGTGGGATTTTCGCGACCCCGTGGGGCGCTACGCAGAGCGGAGGCTAGGGATTCCGTTCGATCGAAGTGGCATGGCCGTTATTCGCGATGCATCTGGCAAGTATGTTCACTTCGCAGGCATGCCCGCACTCTTCTTTGACCTCTCAACCGATCCTGATGAGCTAGTCAATTGCATAGACGACCCTGCCTACGCGTTGACGGTCCTGCGTTACGCTCAGCGAATGCTTACGTGGAGACTCGAGCATGCAGAGCGCACGCTTACCGGCTACCTCATCTGCCCACTAGGTGCAGTAGACCGGCGCTCTAATTAAGACTTGATGCTTCAACACAAGTGTTGGTAGCAAATCTGCTTCTAAATAAGGAGTTATAGGGCTCCGCCTAGTGCTAATTCTGCGCTTTTGAGAGCAGAAATATGAATGACTTACGTCACATTTAGCCCTGAATTTAGGCTCCGGAGTCATCGGCGGATAGCCGCGCAGGGTGAGGGGATCCCCAGTTATCCACAGGCAGGCCTTGAGTTTAACTTGATGACAGTAAATGGGAATCGACCCGAGCCGCGTCACAGGACCTAGTTAGGGTCTCCCTGGGTCGTCATCCCGGGTGCTCGCAAGCAGAGCCCGACCGAATTGGGTCGAACCGGCACACACCCCTCCTCCCCGCATCCATGCCGTGCTCGACGCGCGCCTATGGGTCTCGGAGGGGAATGCGGTTCATCGCCGAGCGGCGGTGCCGAGAGGAGCCAATAAAAGTATGCAGCCCCGCTTAGCGAGGAACGGCGTTATCAAGATAAGTCTTGATGCCCGTCACGAGGTGCGGCCGACCGCCGCCGAGTTCAGTTCAGTTCACAAGTCAGTTCACAGTTCAGTTAGAGAGTCACTTCTTCAAAGGATCTCCGCTCGTATTTCACAGAGCACCCGGATCGGCAATGCCCGCCATCACGGCCTGCGGCTAGCCGCCCCCCATCGCCGAGGCGCTACTGCGCTTATTGCCTCCGGCCTACTTCTCACCGGAGTTCTCGGCACAGCGACCGCCGCTGCTGAACTCACCTCCGACTCAGGGAATAAGTCTCCCGAGGTTCGGCTCGTGTCACCTCCAGTTACTGCCTCTGCAATTGCCGAGGCCGAGGCGCTCGCCGCTAAAGATGCCGCGCTAGCCAATTCGGTAATAGCCGCTGCGGCGTCTCGATTAGCAGATGAGCAGGCCCAATGGCGCCAGCAGCAGGCTTACGACGCTCTCATTGGCACTGCCGGGCGAACCGGTGTCGACTGGGATGGGATCGCGTTCTGCGAGACCGAGGGGAATTGGTCCATGAGCGGGCCGCGTTATTCAGGTGGTGTTGGGTTCTATAACGGCACGTGGGAGAGATTTGGTGGCGAGGAGTTTGCGGCTAATGCAGGCTCAGCTACCCGCGCGGAACAGATCGTCGTCGCTGAACGAGTCCACGATGCGTTTGGGCTAAGCGGCTGGGGATGTCGCGCCTACGGGTGATCTCTAGAACTCTGCCTCTGAAAGCCGCCTCTGAATGCTGCCTGCTGATCTGTGCCCGATGACCCACACGCCTGGAATAGCGCGCTTCGTTCAACCATTGATCCGAAGCCTACGGTTAAGAGTGTGAATCAAGGCCCTGACTCCAACCCCGCAGACTTAAGCATTGGTGCGTTTAGTGAGGCCGCTCCTTGGATAATTGAGCCAGCCAATATCACGTGGCTATCGGGAATCGACTCCTTGCGAAGGGGCGTTGCCCGCGAGATACCAATTGCTTTAAAGCGACCGAGGACTCCACCTATTGGGCGCTTCTTTAAAGTCGTTGGCTCTATCGGCCTTGTCCTTCTTCGCTGGTACCTCTTTGATAGAGGTAAAGAGCGATCAAAGGCGCAGCTCTCAGAGGGCTTAAGAAAATCATTTGAGCGCCTTGGATCAACGTTTGTAAAACTTGGCCAGATCATCTCGGGCGGAGAGGGCCTCTTCCCCGAGGAATTGGTTGCTCAGTTTCGTCTGCTTCGAGACCGTGTACCGGCCGAGTCATTCGATGATGTTCGAACCGTTGTAGAGGCAGAACTCGGGAGGCCAATCTCCGCTGTCTTTGAGTACTTCGATCAGACGCCACTCGCCGCTGCATCGATAGCGCAGGTGCATGCAGCGCGCCTGCGCACCGGCGAAGAGGTAGTTGTCAAGGTACAGCGCCCGCGCGTTCAAGAATTAGTGCGTAAAGACATCGCCACCCTCTCTTGGCTTGCGCCATTCTTTGTAGGGCGGATTCCAGTAGCGGCTCTTGCAAACCCGCCTGCGCTAGTAGAGCTATTTGCGGAGACGGTTCTTGAGGAGCTTGATTTTCGCCTTGAGGCATCCAATATGCTCGATGTTGCTGCAATCCTTGCTCGAACTAAGCAGAGCGCGATCATCGTCCCAAGACCGCACCCAACTCTCGTCACCCGACGCGTAATGGTGATGGAGCGTTTATCAGGCTTCTCGTATGACGATGTCGAGGGGATGCTCGCTGCTGGTATAGATACATCAGCGTTGCTTCGTGCCGGTTTGATCTCCTTCCTTGAGGGGGCGCTTCTATATGGGGTGTTTCACGGAGACCTTCACGGAGGGAATCTCTTTGTACTCCCGGACGGGCGTACAGCGCTTCTTGATTTCGGGATTACTGGACGTTTGAGCGACGCCAAGCGATCCGCTCT
>JBAXPT010000106.1:0-7001 GCA_037132095.1 Actinomycetes bacterium | reverse complement strand
GTCTCGGGGGTTTCAT
Organism: Actinomycetes bacterium; assembly: GCA_037132095.1. Classification (GTDB taxonomy): domain Bacteria; phylum Actinomycetota; class Acidimicrobiia; order IMCC26256; family IMCC26256; genus IMCC26256. The sequence continues at coordinate 6,985 of JBAXPT010000106.1, read as the reverse complement.
TCTGTTTCCGAACGTAGAGGGCTGCGGAGAAGGCTCCAGAAAAGCAAATAGGACGCCGGCGCCTTAAAAATTAAGTCGCTGGCGTCCTTCAATGCTACCTCCCAAGAAGGGTAAAGAGCGCCCCTTGGCTTTAGAGAGTCACCTTGTTTAGCGCAGTCGAGATACGTCCCTGAAGGGCGATGACGGCGACCGTGATTACTGCTGCAATAAGAGCTACAAGCAGTGCGTACTCAACTGCGGTTGCTCCAGTTTCGTCGTTGGATCGAACCGACAAGTTGGTGAGGGAAATGTAGAGGCGGGTAAGTGTTTCCACGGTGGGTCTCCTGGTTCTATTTAATAAGGATTAGCCATTTCGGCGGGTGGTTTTCATATCTTAAGTGAAACTCAAGATATTCTCAAGGTACTAGTGCTAGAGGCCTGAGCAGTGGACCTTTTGATGGACCCACGGTTCCTGCCGCTAACACTGCCCTTAATTTAGTGCTTTCCAGTTTGACTCTCTAACCCAATATTGGGGTTATTCCAGCCAGCAGAATTGGCCTTTGCTACAGCGGCTAACTGCGAATTTACCCCTAGTTTTGTGAGGATTGACCGAATGTGGCTCCTCACAGTGGCTACCGCCACAAAGGTCTCGTTTGAGATGACCTCCGGTGAGTGCCCTGCAATCAGCAGGCCTAGGACCTCTGATTCGCGTGTTGTTAGGCGGTCAAAGGCCTCCATCCGAACTGTTTGAGCCCGTCGATGCTCCCGCAGAAGCGTCAAAAGTTCACTTCTTCTCTGGATCGCATTTGAGAAGTTTCCGGCGGCGATAGCTGTGACCCGCTCAATTAGATCTTCGAAGGCAATGGACTTGCTAAGAACGTCGGCTGCGCCTGCCTCGAAACACTCGGCCCAGAAAATGGGGTCCTGTTCGCCAGTCATTATGAGCACTGCTGCGCCTAGAGCGAGAATGGGCTCTATTAGTGGTAGCGACGAGCCGATCGGACCCAGCATTAGATCAAGAAGAACAATCGCTGGGCGCTGCTCCGTTAGAGACTCGAGAATGTGCTCCTCTGTCGAGGGAGCAATGATATTTGGGGTGATTCCTTCTCGAGCGAAAGCCAGCCCTAGCGCCTGAGCGAGGAGCTCGTGGTCATCCACTATCGCTAGACCGATGTTCTCGCCCGGTTCAATAGTGTTGGCTTGACTCGTCATGTTGCTCCGCCTAGTCGCTTAATCCCTTCCCGACGCTCCTTCTCTTGAAGGGTCGCGGTATCAGCACGCTCTGAGTCACTGTAATTCAGGTCAGAGGTTGCTGAGGGAGTTACGGAGCCGTCGATCGAAGTGAGTCCTTGCCATCTGGGGAGGCTCACTACAAACTTTGCACCCCCGCCAGGCCGTGGCGTGACCCATAGATCGCCACCGCCGCGGGTGATGAGGTCTCTAGCGATGGCAAGTCCAAGCCCGTAGCCTTCATTTTCGTCGAGGCTTGCTCTCCATCCACGTTCGAAAATGAGATCTCGTTTTCCTCTTGCAACTCCAGGGCCTCGGTCTTCAACAAATACCAGAATGTGGTCGGCATCTCGCGTAGCGCTGACATCAATGGGGGAGCCTGGCGCATATTTGCTGGCATTGCTGACTAAGCCGTGCACGACCTGGGCAAGGTCCTCCGGTGAGCCCACAGCAACAAGGTCCTCGTCGATATCGAATACGACAGGGAGCGAAGAGGCAGCAACTAGGAGCGTTGAACGAAGCGATTGGAGAATTTGAAAGGGTCCATAAGAAGGGGGCGCAGGTGGAGCGACAAGATTCCTTAGGCGTTCGATCTCGCCCCTGATGGCCTTAGTCAGTTCGCTCTCATCTCCGACTGAGGCAGCTGCAACGCCTCCTTCGATTGAGAGCACGCTAGAACGCACTTCGTGAATCTGGGCAATGCTTGCTGCTTCATTTCTTTCTAGGGTATTTACTTGATGGAGCAGATTGGTGGCCTTACTGGTCGCCAGCATTGTCTCGCGTAACGAGGCTGCGTGGAGTTCAAGGGCTGAGCCAATAATTGCAACGATCGCAGCGGTAAAGCGCATGGGGCCACCGAACTCTGCCCGCATCGTATAAGTCGATTCGCTCAATGCAACAAGGGGTGCAAACCCTATAGCGAAGAGAGTCGGTATAAACCAGAGGCCATTCTGCAGTTTCTTTGTTTGAAAGCGACCATAACTCCAGGCAGCGATCAGAAGGACAAAAACTCCGATGGCAGCGAACGTGTACTCGTGACTTGGCCCTGAGTCAGAGAGGCCAATCAGAATGCCCGTAACGCCCACCAGCGCAGCTACCAGCACCTTCATTCGAAATTTTGGGGCAGTATCGACTTCTTCGCTGAGCATTCCCCAGATTGCAAGTATGGCGGTCGTTGCGACTGTCCCTAGGAGCAAGGATGTCGAGAAACTTTCAGTTGCTTCGATTCCTATGATTGGCACTAGGGCGACTAATCCAGCGACGCCATACCAGAATGATCTGGCCATGCCATCCAATCGCCACCTAATCAAGGCAAGCAAGCCCGAGACTCCTAGCGTAATTGCCGAGAAGGTATAGAGGAAGTCGATCTCCATAATGCTGAGGAGAAACGTTGGAAAGAAAACATTTATGCAAGCAGTAGATGCTCCGATGAGCGCAATTACAAGGACAGCGAGACGGATATTAAAGACAGGGAAATACGCCATGGAGTCGCGCCGATCAGGGCCTCGATAGTTATCGTCGCTCGATTTTTTGGCGAACTGTGAGTAGGGCATTTTTGGAGTCTCCGCTGAGCGAGATGTTGCCTAATAAGAGTGTTCAAAACTTTTCAGTGCTCTGTGCCTAGCGATCTATTGGTCTCTGACCCTCTCTCCATCGGCATCTCTTTTACCAAGGTTAAGGGATTAATGGGGCAAAATGCCCCCCTCTCCAATGTTCCATGGTTTGTTCCACGGTTTGGCACAGCCCAAAGACTCGGGGCTGCCTGCGCTATCGTGTCAACCTTGCGGGCGATTAGCTCAGTGGTTAGAGCACTTCCTCGACACGGAAGGGGTCGGAGGTTCGAGTCCTCTATCGCCCACCTGCAGTGGACCCAAAGAACTATTTACCAAAGCACTATCTAGCGCTAAATCGCTATGAGATTGGGGTCCTAGCCGAGAAGGCTTAGACCCTTTCTCTATTTACTCCGAGGTCGCAGGCGGCCTCGGGCCGAGGGGTGGCCATGGCGCACGAAGGCTTTATCCATCAGTTACCTGACAACGATCCGGTAGAGACGCTTGAGTGGCTCGAGTCCCTAGACAGCGTCATCGGCTCGCAGGGTATCGAGCGTGCCCGCTATGTGCTGTTACGCCTACTTGAGCGTGCACGCAATTTGGGGGTTGGAATCGGAGGGTCGCTGACTACTCCATACGTCAATACGATCCCCGTTGAATCCCAATCTGTATATCCAGGGGACCTTGCTATCGAGCGCAGCATTCGGGCCGCCGTGCGATGGAACGCGGTGGCGATGGTTGATCGCGCTAACCACAGGTTCGATGGCATCGGAGGCCACCTCAGCACATACGCCTCTGCAGGATCACTATACGAAGTGGGTTTTAACCATTTCTTTAGGGGGCCAGAAGCAATTGGGGGCGGCGACCAGGTATTTTTTCAAGGCCACGCTTCTCCAGGGATCTATGCGAGAGCGTTCTTAGAGCACAGACTCCCTGCCGAGCGACTTGATGGTTTTAGGAGACAGGTCTCCGGCTCGGGACTCCCTTCCTATCCGCACCCACGTCGCATGCCAGATTTTTGGCAGTTTCCAACTGTCTCCATGGGGTTAGGTCCATTAAATGCTGTTGCTCAGGCGCGCTTTAATCGATACCTATCTCAGCGTGGAATCATCGACGTATCTGATGCGCGAGTCTGGTGCTTCGTCGGAGATGGCGAGATGGATGAGCCTGAGTCGTTGGCGGCGGTAGCAATTGCTGGGCGTGAGAATTTAGAGAATCTGATTTTTGTTCTGAACTGCAACCTCCAGCGCCTCGACGGCCCAGTAAGGGGGAATGCGAAAGTCATACAGGAGTTCGAGTCTCTGTATTCAGGAGCAGGATGGAGTGTAGTAAAGGCAATCTGGGGATCTGGTTGGGACCCGTTGCTCGCAGCCGACTCTGATGGAGTGCTGGTCAACCGAATGAACGAAGTTAATGACGGGGAATTTCAGCGCTATTCGGTAGAGGCCGGCTCCTATATTCGCGAGCATTTCTTTGGCGCCAATCCTCGGCTGCTCGCCCTAGTTTCGCACCTGAGCGATGAAGAATTAGAGCGTCTCCCGCGTGGTGGGCATGATTTTGACAAGATTTTCAATGCGTATTCGCGCGCAATGGAACTCAACGGCAAGCCCACGGTCGTTCTTGCCAAGACGGTTAAAGGTTGGGCGCTTGGAGACAACGTAGAAGGGCGCAACGCAACGCATCAGATCAAGAAACTCTCCAAGGTTGATCTGTTTGCTCTTCGCGATCGCCTCGCTATCCCACTAGCTGATGACGACTTCGTTGACGGCTTAGCTCCATATTTTCGTTTTGAGAAAGGGAGCGATGAGTATGAATACATTGCAGAGAAACGCAATTCGCTCGGCGGTTGGATTCCTCAGCGACGTGCAGTCTCAGCTCCGCTCGCCATGCCCAATGATGAAGTATTCAAAGAGTTCAGGCAGGGCTCTCCAGAAGGCTCTACGGCGAGTACCACTACCGCGTTTACTCGCCTTCTCAGGCGTCTCCTATCTGACCCCGAGATTGGCGATCGGATCGTTCCAGTGATCCCTGACGAGGCTCGTACCTTTGGAATGGATGCGCTTTTTCGCGAGTTCAAGATACACGCACCATTTGGTCAGAAGTATGAACCTGTTGATGCGAGCCTGCTGCTCTCTTATCGTGAAGCTGCCGATGGGCAGATACTCGAGGAGGGGATAAACGAAGCGGGAGCGATCGCCATGTTCACCGCTGCTGGAACCTCTTATTCGACGCATGACACGCCGATGATTCCATTCTTCAGTTTCTATTCGATGTTTGGTTTCCAGCGTGTTGCCGATCTCGTCTGGGCCTTTAGTGATCAACTTGGGCGAGGGTTCATGCTCGGTGCTACTGCTGGTCGCACGACACTCGAGGGTGAAGGTCTGCAGCACTGCGATGGCCAGAGTCAGCTCTTAGCGTCTGCTTTTCCAAACTGCAGGGCGTACGACCCCGCATTTGCTTATGAGACTGCTGTAATTGTGGGCGACGGAATAAGTCGAATGTATGGCGAAGCCCAGGAGGATTGCTTTTATTACATAACTCTTTATAACGAGAACTTTCTCATGCCCGCTCAACCCGAAGGAGTAGAGGAAGGGATCATCAAAGGCCTCTACTGTCTCGCCCCAGTTGCTTCGAATGCCGCAAATCGGGCAACAATCGTTGCGAGCGGATCCGCTGTTCCAAACGCACTTCTAGCTAGCGAGATACTGCGCGATAAGTATGGAGTTGAGGCTGATGTCTGGAGTGCGACTTCATGGAAGGCGCTTCGCGATGATGCTCTCGAGATTGAGCGTTGGAACCGACTCCATCCAGGTGAGGCTCGCAGGAGTCCTTTCGTCGCTGAGTCTCTATCAAGCGGTGAGGGGCCGGTCTTGGCTGTCTCCGATTGGATGCATAGCGTCTCGGACCAAATAGCGCGCTGGATTCCAAGGCATTTCATCTCGTTGGGCACCGACGGTTTTGGTCACTCAGATACACGAGACGAGTTGCGCAGACACTTCGAGGTAGACGCGCAGCATCAGGTAGTGGCCGTACTTGCAGCGCTTGCCGATGGTTTCGGTCTAGATCCAGGAATCGTTGTGAAAGCGATTGAGGATTTTGGGATCAACCCAGACTCCGCTGATCCTCGCGTCGCTTAAAACGAATCAGTCGCGAAGAGCGTTGATCTCGTCGGGGTCCCAAGGCTCGGGCTCGCCGCGATCATCTTCGTCCTCAAGATAGACAACTCCGGCGTCTTCATCCCCGACATCGGCGAGTGTTCGCCCATCGTCGCGAAAGAGCCCGTCGTCAAAACCTTGCTTCATCTCGCGCGCTTCTCTAAATCTGCGCGCTCGCCCTTTTCTGGCCATTTGTTCACCTGACCTCGTCGGGCCCAATCAGTGGGCCGCAAGCTTTCGATTATCCCTCATGAAGAGGGGTAGTGCCGAATAGATCCCAGACTTGTTTGGAGATCGCTTCGCTTGAGTCCTCGCTCCTGTAAATCTGAGTAGGGGCCCTTCTGAGAACTACGCCTCTAAGAATACTCGGTTCCCATAGTGGTCAAGGTGTAGGACCTCCTCGAGAGGTTTTCGGGTATTCGGGCCGTACCCCCCTCGGACGGGCCAACCTAATGGAATCACTGCAACCGGCGTGATTCCGCGGGGCAGGTTGAGTGTCCGCCGGGCGAGGGTTTGGGACCAAAGGGGGAGCGTTGTCAGGGCTGCGCCTAGCCCAATTGACCTCGCCGCTAGGAGCAGGTTCTGAATAGCCGGGTAGATCGAGCCGTAGAACGAGCTTCTGGCCATGGGGGTTAGGAATCCTCGCCCGTGAAGGCAAGCAACGATGATGACGGGGGAGTCCTCGAAATGGTCCGCTTGCCACTGGACAGCCTCGAGCATCCGGGCGGCTTTCTGGTCTCCGTTGACCTTCTTTGAGTACATGCGGCGGGCAAGTGACCATGACATGCGATTGAGGCGAGCGATGGCGTGTTTTACCTCGGGGTCTCGTACTGCTATGAACTCCCAGCCCTGGGCATTGCCTCCGGTTGGGGCTTTGGTGGCTAGGCGGAGAATTGCCAGCAGTGTTTCATCATCGACCGGGTCCTGTTTGAGGCGCCGCACTGCGCGTTGAGTCTCCATTGCCTCACCTAGGGGCATTGAAACCCCGTGCTGAACTTCTTCAAATGTTGACATGTGCACCTCCAAGATGCGGCTCGCGTTCGGTCTCTGCCGAACGGCCAAGCGTAGTGT
>JBAXPT010000105.1:0-7026 GCA_037132095.1 Actinomycetes bacterium | reverse complement strand
GAGACCATCGGAGGGATCTGCTCAATGTCACCGATAAATCGCGACTTCGCGCTCTCTAAGTCTGCCCTCTCAAAAGACATCGGCTCGCGCTGCAACTCAACTCCAGCGGCATCGAGCGTGTCTGTTGCAATACCAAAAGCGACAACGCCTTCGTAGACTTTCCCTGTCTCCTGAACATACTTAAGCAGGCGTGTTGCGCGCCCAAGGCCGACAAGCAGTATCCCCGTTGCATCGGGGTCAAGAGTCCCCGCATGCCCTACGCGCTTCTGACCAAAAATCCGGCGCATACGCGCAACGACATCATGGGATGTCCAACCCGAGGGCTTATCGACTACAACGAGCCCATCCATAGAATTCAGGCTAAGCGAGCGCTACAGCGCTGCCCGAATGACGCCAAGGGTGGCGTCCACATCGAGGTGGCTAGTAAAGCCCGCCGCGAACCTGTGGCCTCCCCCACCATTTGCCTGAGCGATTCTGCATACATCTGCGGTGCCGACGGATCGCAGGCTTACCTTGATCGAACCATCGACCTCTTCTTTAAGGATGCAGGCAACCTCGGCCTCGCGGGCTCTGCGCACAATATCGATGAGGCCCTCTGCTTCATCGAGTGTGCAGTCATGGCGGCTCAGCATGTCCTGTGTAAGTGAAAGCCACACGAAGGAACTCTCCGGCTCAAGAACCATCTTGGAGATTGCCTCCCCCATCAGCCCTAGGTAAGCGAAACGATGCTCCTCGAAGAGGCTCCTGCTCAACTCTGGTATGGGAAGATCAAAGGAAGCGAGTTCGGATGCCAACTCAAAAACATCTGGCGTCGTCGATTCATATTGAAAACGCCCTGTATCGCAGATCAACGCCGAGTAGAGATTTATCGCTACATCGCGCGTTAGCGGTATGCCGAGCATCGACAAGAGTCGTCGCACTACTACCCCGGTTGCTGCAGCATTCGGGTCGATCACGTTGATGGTTCCAAAGCGGGTGTTGGAGACGTGGTGATCTAACACGATCAACTCTCGTGCCGACTCAGCCGAATGCGTTAGACCACCAAGACGGTCGATCGAACCGACATCGAAGGTGATCATCAAGCCAGGCTGCGCAGGGTAATCAGAGGGAGGCGTGAGGGTATCGAGCCCGCTTAGGTCGCGGTAGTGATCTGCAACAACAAATGGCTCCGAGAATGACGCTATCGATTTACGCCCTTGCGAACTAAGGGCTAAATGAAGGGCCAGCATTGAGCCAAGGGCATCCCCGTCGGGGGTTATGTGGCAGGCAAGTGCAATCTCTTCATCGCTCGACTCGATGGCTTGAACCGCTAAGGCAAGTGAGGTCTCTATTGAGTCTGTCAAGCCTCTGGCTCACTTGGGTCTGCGAGCGCTGCTGCTATCTCGCTAGCGAGACCCTCGTCATCAATAGCCATTGCCTCGCTCTGCGCTTTTTCTCTGTCCTGTATTTCGCGCAGAATCGCCTCTATTCGCAGCCCTTGCTCAAGGCCTGGGTCCTCAGCAAAATGCAGATCCGGTAGATATTTCATTCGCACTTGGCGCCCAAGCGTTGCGCGCAGCAGAGACTTCGCTGCCTTGAGTCCAGCCGCAGTATCTATGTGCTCCTGCTCGCTGCCTAGCACCGTATAGAACACATCGGCATGCCTAAGGTCGGCAGAGACATCTACGCCAGTAATGGTCACGAAACCGAGTCGCGGGTCCGAGAGCCGCTCGAGTTCCTCTGCAATTACTTGCTGAACAACCTCATTAACACGCGCTGATCGCGGGTACTGCCGAGGCGTGTTACGTCCGCTCACGACTAAGCCTCCCTCGCCGCCTTAACGCCACTCAGGACGTTCGGGCGATCTCCTTAAGCTCGAAGGTCTCGATAATGTCGCCCGGCTTGAGGTCCTGGAAGTTTTCGAGGCCAATACCGCACTCGAACCCATCGCGCACCTCTCGCGCATCTTCTTTGAATCTACGCAGCGATGCAATGGAGCCCTTCCAAATAATCGTTCCCTCTCGGAGGAAACGCACCTGGGAGCCACGAGTAATGACACCGTTGCGCACAAAGCATCCAGCGATTTTCCCGATACGCGGCACTGAGAATATTTCTCGTACCTCTGCATCTCCGGTGACAACCTCTTCGAACTCTGGCTTGAGGAGACCAAGTAGCGCCTTATTGACGTCATCAAGAATCTGGTAGATGACCTCGTAGAGGCGCATCTCAACCTTCTCTTGCTCAGCGAGTGCCCGCGCCTTGCGGTCGGGGCGCACGTTGAAGCCAATAACGCTTGCGTTTGATACCGCTGCAAGGTTGATATCTGACTCACTGATTCCGCCGACTGCACGGTGAACAAACGAGAGGCGAACCTCTTGGTGATCTTGATCCAATTTCCTAAGAGCGTCAGTTAAAGCCTCGAGCGAGCCCTGGACATCAGCCTTCAAAACAAGGTTCAACGTAGCGGTCTCGCCGCGCTCAACCATCGCGAAGATGTCCTCTAGACGCGCTCCACCAGCAAGAATTGTCGGGTGGGTCATGTTCGAAGCACGGCGACGACGCGCGCGCGCCTCGGCGACGGTGCGGGCCACTTTGTCGCTAGGTGCAACACGCAGCTCATCACCAGCGAGTGGAACAGCATCGAGACCAAGAACCTCAACCGGGGTTGAAGGACCAGCCTCCTTAACGCTCTCACCCTTGTGGTTGAACATCGCACGAACCTTGCCCCAACCTCCACCAGCAACGATGGGGTCACCGACACGCAGCGTTCCGCGCTCGATTAGTGCGGTAACCACAGGTCCGCGACCTTGATCAAGGTTTGACTCAAGCACGAATGCTCTAGCTGGAGCATCGGGGTCTGCGCCTAGCGGCGGGTCGTAGAGCTCTGCCACTAAGAGGATGGACTCGAGGAGTTCGTCTACGCCTAGGCCCTCCATCGCTGCGACCTCGTTAATAACTGTGTCGCCGCCCCACTCTTCAGGGACGAGACCTTGCTCTACCAATTGCTGCTTGACGCGCATTGGGTCAGCATCAGGGCGATCAATCTTTGTAATTGCAACAACGATCGGAACCTCAGCGGCCCGCGCGTGATTAATAGCCTCAATTGTCTGCGGCATCACACCATCGTCACCAGCTACTACAAGGACAGCGACATCCGTCGCAAGAGCACCGCGCTTACGCATTGCGGTGAAGGCCTCATGCCCAGGAGTATCGATGAAAGTGATCGGTGTATCGCCGTAGAACGCTTGGTATGCACCGATGTGCTGCGTAATTCCGCCAGCCTCACCAGCAACCACATTTGCCGAACGGATCCGGTCAAGGAGCGTGGTCTTACCGTGGTCTACGTGGCCCATGACTGTGACGATTGGTGCACGCGGGGGAAGCACGATGTCTTCATCGTCGTCGTCCTCAAGGAAGAGCTCCTGTAACTCGCGCTCGGCCTCTTGACCTGGCTCAACAAGCAGAACCTCTGCGCCGAGATGCTCAGCGATTAACTCAATCATCTCGTCAACTAGCGACTGCGTACCGGTAACCATCTCGCCTGCATCGAAGAGGATGCGTACAAGGTCGGCGCTAGTGCGATTCAGTCGCGGAGCAAACTCTTGGATTGTGATGCCGCGTGGCACCACGATCTCGCCCTCAGGTACTGGTGCATCACTTGGTGTGAGGCTCGGCGCCGATGCCGGCCCAAGATCCTCTATACCGCGACGACGACGCTTCTTACGACGAGGTCTCTGACCGGGTCCGCCTCCGGGGCCGCCGCCTGGGCGTCCACCTCCGCGACCTGCAAAACCGCCGGGCCCACCTGGACCGCCACCTGGAGCACCCGGACCACCGGGGCCACCACCTGGAGCGCCGCGCCCTGCGCCGGGGCCTCCGGGGCCACCACTAGGAGCACCCGCTGAAGAACCTGGTCCACCTCGATATCCGCCTGGAGCGCCTGCGCCACCAGAGCGAGGTCCGCCTGTTGCACCACTGCGCGCTCCGCCTGGTGCACCGCCGCCTGTGTTACGCCCGCCACCCGGGGGCGGAGGAATTCGTCGCCCAGCACCCGGGGGTGGAGGAATCGGTTTTCCTGAGACGCTGCGCATAGAGGCCGGGGCGGATGAGGCCTCAGGCTCCGCCGCTGGAGCGGAGGCAGATGGAGCGGTAGTTGAGGAATCGGCTACTTCGTTAAGCGCTGCCGCTCTAGTTGCAGCAGCAGCCTCGGCGGCTGGCGTAGATACGGCAGGCACAGCTGCGGATACTGGCTCGGGAGCAGCGACAGGGGATGGGGTCGCGACAGCGGGTGCAGCGACAGGTGGCGCGGGAGCGGCCGGCGCCGCAGCTGCGCCGCCGGAGCGAACAACGCGAGATACGCGAGCAGGTGCAGCCTCTTTGGCTGGCGCAGCGGCAGGGGCCACTGGCTCTGGCTTTGCCTCAACAATTGGGTCGCGGCGGAGTCCGAGTTCGTCAGCGCGTCGGCGCGCGCGATCGGCAGATGGGTCGTCGATGCTCGACGAATGACTCTTAACGCCGATCTTGAGCTCCTCGCAGAGTTCAAGTACAACATGGTTCTCTACGCCTAGCTCTCGAGCAAGTTCGTAGACCCTAATTTTCTTCGTTGCCAAGATTCCTCAGTCCATCTTCGGATCGCCGTTGCCGACTCTCTCTGCTCCGTAGATTCTCACACGGAGGCCTTCTATGTCATCGTTCGAGACCCCCACTCGAAGCGCCCTTTCGAGAGCGCCCCGCTTGGTAGCACGGTCAAAGCACGCCGGAGAAACGGCGCAGAGCCAAGCCCCTCGGCCAGCCTCATAACGCCCCACCCTTAAAGCGCCCTCAGGCCCGGCCACGATTCGGATTAGTGAATCTTGGTCGGAGATCCGTCGGCAGCCCACACAGGTGCGGCGCGGTTTAGTGGCTACGCCTCCCCCTCCGCGGGCTCAGAATCTCCACTCTCAGTCTCTTCAACCTCTGGCGTCGTCTCTGGCTCGATCTCTGGCTCTGAGTCGACTGCTGAATCAACTATCGGTGCCTCGCCAGCATCAGCGACTGCAGCGGGAGCATCTGCTGGAGCATCGCCCATCTCTGCACCCGCATACCCCGCGGCTGCTGCTGAGATCGAGTCTCCGCCCTCGGCAGGCTGCCATACAAGTTCGCCTGTTCCGTCTTGTACCCAGTCTCCCTCTGCATACTCAACGCTGCCGCCGGCCTCTTCCTCTGCCAACTGCGACTCACTCTTAATGTCAACGCGCCATCCGGTGAGTCGTGCTGCGAGACGAGCGTTCTGACCCTCCTTACCAATGGCAAGAGAGAGCTGGAAGTCGGGGACGATTACCTCGGCTGTACCAGTCTCCTCGTGGAGTCGAACCTCTTTGACCTTCGCAGGGGCAAGAGCGCGAGTCACGAACTCTGCCTGATCCTCAACGTAAGGAACGATGTCAACCTTCTCGGAGTGCATCTCGTTGACGACCATACGCACACGTGCGCCTCGTGCACCTACGCATGCGCCGACCGGGTCGACGTTGGGGTCGTTGGAGGCAACAGCAATCTTGGTGCGATGCCCAGGCTCACGAGCAACGGCCTTGAGCTCAACTACACCATCAAGAATCTCTGGAACCTCAAGCTCGAAGAGTCGCTTAACGAAACCAGGGTGAGTTCGAGATACAACAATCTGCGGTCCTTTAGCGGTCTTACGTACCTCGACGATGTAAGCCTTCAGGCGGCTTCCATGGTCGTAGCGCTCGTTCTGTACCTGCTCGGCCTGAGGCAATAACGCCTCAACCTTGCCGAGGTCCAAGAGCGTGTAGCGCTGGTCGGTCTGCTGGATAATTCCTGTAACGATGTCGCCCTCTCGGCCGGCATACTCTTCGTACTTCATTTCACGCTCTGCCTCGCGAATTCGCTGCAGAATGACTTGTTTTGCAGTCTGAGCAGCGATACGCCCGAAGTCGCTTGGAGTGTCATCCCACTCGCGAACGACATGCCCATCCTCATCGAGTTCCTGGGCGATTACATGAATCTCACCAGTCTCGGTATCGATCTCTACAAGGGCCTCTTCAGCAGCATTCGGCATCCGCTTGTATGCAGTTACGAGCGCGTTTGCAAGCGCTTCAAGCATGATGTCTTCAGAGATTCCGCGGTCTAGCGCAATCTCGCGTAGGGCGTCCATCATGTCGCGATTCATTGGGGTGACATCTCCTTCTTGGGGCGGCCAGGCTTGGTTCCCTTACCTGGCTTCTCGGCTGGTCCCCACTCAAATATGGTGCGGGCCTGCTCGATGCGGTTGTATGTAAATGTCTTAGGCGCACCATCAGAATCAATGGTGCAGCCTTCGTCGTCAGCGCTAATTAAGACGCCACGGTCGCGTTGAGCAACCCCGGCTTCGTCGCGGCTGCGAATTGCAACGGTCATACCGATTGCCCCGGTGAAATGAATGGGGCGCCTAAGTGGGCGCTCCAGACCTGGGCTCGAGACCTCGAGTGTGTAGGCGCCATCAAGGCGACCCCATGCGTCGAGCAGAGGGGAGATAACTCTGGTGGCATCTGTAACAGCCTCCAGATCGACTCCGCCTGGGCGGTCGACGATGACCTGAATAACTGTTGCGCGATCGGTGCCATTTCGAATGATGTCGAAGAGGTCAATGCCGATCTCTGCAAGCGGCCCCTCAAGATTTGTGCGTAGGTCATCGAGTCGGTCACTCCGCTCTCCCATGATCTCAACACCTCCTTAAGGCAACTAATTTTTTGTCGCCACAACAAATAACTGCCCCGACAAATAAAAAACGTGGGCATGAAGCCCACGTCTGTCTGGCGAGAGAGCCTGATGGACGACCTAACTCCTGACAGGATAACAGACTCGCCGCCCGCGTCTCCGGCCCCAGAGGCCACAGGAGGCAACAGGAGGCAAATAGGAGATGCTGCACAGCTTGAATCGCTGAGTTCATGCCGGATGTCATAGAGAATTTAGCGCCAGCCGCCAAAGTTGGCTACCGGGGCGCTTAAAGGGTTAAAGCTCGCACCTTTGCATGGCCGCCAAAGTTCTGAGTTAAAAGATGAAACTATG
>JBAXPT010000104.1:0-7040 GCA_037132095.1 Actinomycetes bacterium | reverse complement strand
AGAGCGGGTGTCGCCATATGGGTCTGCACCCCAATAGCCATTGAGATTGCACCGCACCCGGCTCTGCCAAGCTCCTCCATAAGGACGATGCCGGTTGTGAAGTCGCCACCAGAGCCTCCCCACTTCTCGGGATAGTGGAGCCCTAGGAACCCCAGTTCGCCACACCTTCGGAAGACGGAGTCGGGGAAGAAGCCATCGGCCTCCCATTCGTCAACAAACGGTGCTATTTCTTTAGATACATAGGTTCGGATGCTTGCTCGGAGTGCATCATGCTCTGGGGTAAAGATTGGATTAGCCACACTCTCAGGCTAGTCAGTGTGGTCGAGGCTCTACACTCTCAAACGTGAATCGAAGAATCCTCGAACGGCGACTAGTAGATGTCAGCGAGCGCCTGAAGCGTCTGCGGGCTGAATACAGTGTTGGAGCAGAGCAACTCGCATTTATGGAGGATGACACCGCAGAGAAACGACTCAGGTCCCTAATGGCCGAGACCCCCATTGCTGAGTTCGAGGCTCGAGAAGCGACGCGCCACAGTTCAGCGCTCGCTCAGTACCAAATCGAACTTGAGAGTTCAATAAAGGATCTTGAGCTGGAGCAGGATTCGCTCCTAGATCGTTTGGCAGGGGAACTCTTACCATCAGATAATAACCCCTCAGAAAATAGCCCCTCAGAGAACGCTGGAGTAAAGAGTGAGTAGCGGATCGGTTCGTACGAGAGTTGTTATCGCCGAGGACGAAGCAATTATTCGCCTCGACCTCAAAGAGCTCCTCGAGGAGGAGGGCTACGAGGTAGTCGGAGAGACAGGCAGAGGAGATGAGGCGGTCGACCTTGTTCGGAGTCTTATGCCTGACATCGCTATTCTCGACATCAAAATGCCAGGGCTAGACGGACTCACCGCCGCAAAACACATTGCCTCCGAGCGGTTAGCCGCTGTTTTGATCCTCACTGCGTTTTCGCAGCGTGAGCTGGTTGAACAGGCAAGGGATGCAGGCGCAATTGGCTATCTCGTAAAGCCGTTTCAGAAAAGCGATTTAATACCCGCTCTCGAATTAGCCATCGGGCGCCATCAGGAGATGAAGAGTTTAGAGAGTGAAATAGAGAATCTCTCCGAGCGCCTCGATGCTCGAAAGGTTATTGACCGGGCTAAAGGTTCTCTCATGGACAACTCTGGGTTGAGTGAGCAAGAGGCTTGGCGATTTCTTCAGAGCGAGGCCATGAACCGTCGATCCAAGGTCCACGAGGTCGCAGCGCTTGTGCTCTCCGGGGAGATCCAACCCTCCTCCTAAGGCATCAGATACTCGCCTTGAGACTTAGCGGTCAGACTGCCGTACGATCAGGGCGTGGCACTCTTTCTTCTCCTTGACGGGCACTCTCTGGCCTATCGCGCTTTCTATGCGTTGCCCGCAGATTTAGCAACCTCATCAGGCCAGGTGACAAATGCGGCCTATGGCTTTACTTCAATGCTCGCGAAAGTTGTTGGCGATCTCTCCCCAGATGGCGTCGGTGTTGCATTTGATACCCCAACACCGACCTTTCGTAAGGAGAAGGACGAGAGTTATAAGGCTGGGCGTAAGGAGACACCAGATCTATTCCGCCAGCAACTGCCCTTAATCCATCAAGTACTCGATTCTTTAGGGATTCCAATTATTGAGGCACCTGGTTTCGAGGCCGATGATGTGATTGCGACACTCGCTACGGCCGCCGAGGCACAGGGCCACGACGTAATTGTGGTCACTGGAGATCGCGACTCTTATCAGCTTGTCAATGACCCACACATCAAGGTGCTTTACAACAAGCGTGGAGTCTCTGATTACGCGCTCTATGACGAGGCCGGAATTCTGGAGCGCACAGGTGTGACTCCAGCGCAGTATCCAGAGTACGCAGCGCTGCGCGGTGATCCCTCTGACAACCTGCCTGGCGTACCTGGGATCGGCGAGAAGACCGCAGCCAAACTCGTCAACGCCTACGGAGACCTCGACGGAATATTTGCAAACGTGAACGAACTCCCCCCGAAGCAACGAATCAATTTAGGGGAGTGGGAGGAGCAGGTTCGACACAATCACGACATGTCGGTGCTGCGCCGTGACGTTGAACTCTCGATCACAATCAACGACCTTGTTTCAAGGTCTTTTGATATTGAGGCAGCGAGGTCTCTCTTCAATCAGCTTGAGTTTCGAACGTTATTCCCGAGGATTCTCAGTGCGCTTAAAACCGTCGATATTGCCCCGAGCCCCGATGAAGCATTCGATGTAGAGGTTCAGGTGCTCGGCTCAAACTCCGCTCTGGCGGTCTTGAGTGGGATGACCGCGATGACGGGGTCTCTTCTAGCGCTTGAACCCGTCTGGGCTGGTGTGCGAGGGCGAAGCCCGATTGATGCGCTCGCATTGGCGTGTGGCGAAGACTCTCTGGTGCTTAATCCAGAGGCGTTACGCAGCAGTGATGTTCAGGCTTCTCTAATCGAGTTAATTCAAAATGGTGTAGTTGCTGCGCACGGGGCAAAGGAACTTCTTCACGGACTTCGGCGTACATTCGACGTAGGCGGCACGAATACCCTTCCGGGCCTCACTTACGACACTGCGGTGATGGCGTACCTAATCGAGCCAGGCGAGAGCACATATGAATTGGAGGCGCTCTCCGCACGTCATCTTGGGATCGAGATTAAGAGTCGAGACCGTGAAGAGGGGACTCTTGATCTGGGTGGCGAGGAGTCCTTTATTGAGGCAGGCAGACGTGCTGCGGCAATTCTCCGCTTGGCTACGTCTCTTGAGGCTTCACTAATCGAACGAGAGCAGATGCACCTGTACGAAGAGGTGGAGTTGCCGTTAGTTGAGATACTCGCCGACATTGAAGAGTTAGGTGTCCGTATAGATGTGGCATTTCTCGAGACCTTAAGAGTTGAGCTCACCGCCGCATGTGCGAAGCATGAGGCAGCTCTCCACGAATATGCCGGCGAGACCTTCAATGTGAATAGCACGACGCAGTTAAGGCGTGTCCTGTTCGAGAAGTTGGGGCTCACACCAGTAAAGAAAACAAGTACCGGTCAACCCTCGACCGATGCAGACTCCCTCTCGAAATTGGCGGGCGAGCATCCATTTGTCGCCGAGCTCATGCGGTATCGCGAAGTCGAGAAACTGCGTAGCACTTATGCGGAGGCGCTTCCTCCCCTCGTGGCACCGGATGGGCGAATACACGCAACGCTCAACCAGCTCTCAACCTCGACGGGGAGAATCTCAAGCGAGACTCCGAACCTACAGAACATCCCCATTCGCACCGAAGAGGGGCGAGCACTGCGAAAGGCCTTTATTCCTGCAGAGGGTTGTGTGCTCCTCTCATCTGATTACAGTCAGATTGAGCTGCGGATACTCGCGCACCTTGCTAACGACCCAGGGCTAGTAGACGCATTTGAGCGCGGCACCGATATACATACAGTCACCGCATCCAAGGTCTTTGGTGTCGCTGAGGCAGATGTTGATTCGCATCAGCGACGCTTTGCGAAGGTAATCAACTATGGCCTTGCGTACGGCATGGAGGCCTATGGGCTAGCGCAGCGAATGGACATACCCAATGATCAGGCACGTGACATTCTCGATGCCTTCTTCGCCGGGTTCCCACGGGTGCGAGAATTCATGGATCAGACAGTCGTCGAGGCGAGAAGGCTCGGCTATACCTCTACAATTATGGGCCGAAGACGGCGCATCCCTGAACTCGCATCCGATAACTTTCGCATTAGACAGATGGGGGAGCGCATGGCGCAGAACGCTCCTGTGCAGGGTTCAGCTGCCGATGTATTCAAGGTTGCAACAGTTCGCTTAGCTCACGCTCTCAAGGAAGATGGCCTTCGTAGTCGCATTGTGCTTACGGTGCACGATGAACTTGTCCTCGAGGTTCCCTTGAGTGAAAAGGATGCGTGTGAAGCACTTACTCGTTCAGTGATGGAGGGCGCGGCTCAGCTTCTTGTGCCGCTAGTAGTTGATATTGGATTTGGACTCAACTGGGCCGAGGCTAAGTAACAAATCCAATGGAGACTCCGAGCGGTTCGTGGTTCAATGCACTCGCGTCATATTTAGGCCCTGCCTATCTCCGCAATGCATTTACTTACGGGACAGTGAAGGAGATCGATTTCATCATTGAGGTATTGGGTTTAAGGCCTGGGATGAGAGTGCTCGACGTTGGTTGCGGCCCTGGCCGACACAGCCTCGAACTCTCAAGGCGCGGGTTCGACATGACCGGAGTTGATCTCTCCCCAGAGTTCATATCACTGGCAAGAGAGGCTGCTGACTCCGAGAGTTTGGAGATTGATTTTCAGGTTCTCGACGTTCGCGAACTTGCTTTTGAAGAGGAGTTCGATGCCGTAATTTGCCTCTGCCAAGGTGGCTTTGGCCTACTAGGTGGCGATGATGACGCGGATGTTTTCCGCAGGCTTTCTAGGGCCTCAAAACGTGGGGGGCGTGTTGCCGTTAGTGCCTTCTCCTCGTATTTTGCGCTACAGCACCTAGAGGCGGGCGAGGAGTTTGATCCGAGGGTCGGTGTTCTCCATGAAGTATCAAACCTGCGCAATATCGATGGTTTGGAGGCTCTATTTGACCTCTGGACTACCTGCTTCACGTCTCGCGAGTTGCTGCTGTTGGGGGATGCGGCCGGGCTCAGCAACGCAGCTACCTACGGCGTCACTCCAGGCGATTACGCAGCACGTGCGCCGGCCCTTGATCGCCCTGAAATCCTCTTTGTCGCATCGAGGGGCTCTGGCCTGTAGCCTGCGGGAGCCTTCAACCGGAGGCATTGAGACGCACTCTCCAATCAACGGCTAAAACCCTAAGTTGGAGACCCTGCCCGAGTGAGTGAAAATCCAGGAGCAAATTCCGTGTCCGATCAGCCTGAGGTCACAGCAGTGACCCCCGAGTCCCAGTCCGCCCCCGCAGCCGTTGCATTGGCAGAGCCGCCAGCACGAGTATTCGAAGAGGGTGGCCTAAGCGAAGTCGTTCTCAACGACCTCGGTTCAATGTCCCTCTCTGATGCCATTGATGCAACGCTCGTCGAGTTTGAGGAGGGTGGGCTTGTCAGCGGAATTGTTGTAAAGATCGATGCAGATGAAGTTCTGCTCGACATTGGATTCAAGTCCGAGGGGATCATTCCAAAGAAAGAACTCTCGATTCGCAACGATGTAAATCCCTCGGAGATTGTCTCCATCGGTGAGCGTATTGAAGCACTCGTTCTTCAGAAGGAAGATAAAGAAGGACAGCTAATTCTCTCGAAGAAGCGCGCACAGTACGAGCGCGCTTGGGGCACGATTGAGAAGGTCAAAGCCGAAGAAGGAATTGTTACCGGCCTTGTCATTGAGGTTGTTAAGGGTGGATTGATCGTAGATATCGGGCTTCGAGGATTCCTCCCCGCGTCACTCGTTGATCTTCGGCGCGTGCGCGACTTGGCTCCTTTCATTGGTCGTCAGCTCGAGTGCAAGATCATCGAGCTTGATAAGAATCGCAATAACGTCGTTCTCTCTCGCCGTGGATTCCTTGAGGAGAACCAGCGCGAGCAGCGTGATGATTTCCTAACGAACCTCAAGCCAGGCGAGATTCGAGAGGGAGTGGTCTCCTCCGTTGTGAACTTCGGTGCATTCGTGGACCTTGGTGGCATGGACGGTCTTGTCCACGTTTCCGAGCTCTCATGGAAGCATGTTGATCACCCGTCATCTGTAGTAACTGTCGGCGACGAAGTAACCGTGCAGGTACTCGAGGTTGACCTGAGCCGCGAGCGCATCTCGCTCTCCCTCAAGGCATGTCAGCAGGACCCATGGCAGGAGTTCGCCTCCGGTCACCAGGTCGGGGAGCTCGTATACGGCCGAGTTACAAAACTCGTACCTTTCGGTGCTTTCGTCCAGGTCGGAGAGGGCATCGAGGGTCTAGTGCACATCAGCGAGATGGCTGTGCACCATGTCGAGGCGCCTGAGCAGGTTGTTAACGGTGGGGAAGAACTCTGGGTCAAGATCATCGATGTTGATCTTGAGCGCCGCAGAATCTCCCTCTCGATCAAACAAGCTGCCGAGGGTGGAACGGTTGCCGCCGAGTATCAAGATGCATTCGGTGAGCACGCCTTCGACGAGGCTGGCAATTACATAGGCGACCCAATTGCTGTAGACGAGCCTGCTTCTGAGGATGCTCCGGTCGCCGCAGAGGCACCTCAAGTAACAGATGTTTCAGAGACAGTCCCAGAAGCAGTTTTGGAGACTGTCCCAGAGACAGTCCCAGAGACACCTGAAGCAATCGAGGAGAATCCGGAGATAGCCCCTGAGGCCTAGAGCCTCGCAGCCTTAAACGCTTTGGCGTAGGCGGGATCAGTAATAGCGAGTGGCCCGAGCAAATGCTCGGGCCACTCTCTTTTTAACTACTACTAAATTTGGGGTGTCGTTTTCTTGGGTGCGAGTTTGTTTATGAAGCGATGCGAACTAGCCCTAAGCGCATGCCGCTCAGTACGGCTTGTGTCCGATTATGAGCCTCAAGCTTTGTGTAGATCGATCCGAGGTGATTCTTAACAGTCTTGAGACTGATGAAGAGTTCCGCTGCGATCTCTTGACTGCTTCGCCCTTCGGCAAGTTGCTGCAGTACTTCATGCTCGCGACGTGTAAGCGGGCCGCGTTCAGAGGCGTTCGTGACGAGACGAAGGATTACAGGATATTCAATCGATGTGACGGCGGAGAGAAACTCTGCGCTGCCGTCCTGGGGTCCAATTACTGCCGAGGCGCCAGAGACCATGGCATTTGAGCGTTCAGCCGAACCCGATGCTCCAATCAAAACGATACGAGAGTCGGGAGCCTGCTGTGCGACTGCCTTTACGCTCGCAATCGATGACACGACCACAACATCGGGCGATAGCCCAGCTGCAAGCCTTGCCCCATCTAGGGCCTCTTCGGCCTCTGCGATAACAGTGGCACCACCCTCGGCGCAGATAGATCGCACGGCATCTCTGACGAGTCGTTGATCATGGATTACGAGTACTGAAGTCATGGCATTGCTCCTAGTCGGATTTAGTCCTGTGTCTCAGGA
>JBAXPT010000103.1:0-7044 GCA_037132095.1 Actinomycetes bacterium | reverse complement strand
CCATCGAGACTATCGAGATCATCTAGCTCATCTATCTCGAGAACTCCAGCATCTTGGCCAAGCCCTGATGCAACACGAATCTTCTCGCTTATCTCAAACATGAGGTCAATATTCTCGGAGAGGAACTTCTTCGAGTTTTCACGCCCCTGGCCGAGCTGCTCGCCCTCATAGGTAAACCAAGCACCAGACTTCTTGATGATCAAGAGATCAACTCCAACATCAAGGATGGATCCCTCGCTGCTGATCCCCTTTCCGTACATGATGTCGAACTCGGCCTGGCGAAATGGCGGAGCTACCTTGTTCTTTACAACCTTGACTCGGGTTCGGTTACCGACAATCTCAGTGCCGTCTTTGATCGCCTCAATGCGGCGAATATCAAGGCGCACTGATGAGTAGAACTTCAGCGCTCTACCACCAGGGGTCGTCTCCGGAGATCCGAACATGACTCCGATCTTCTCGCGCAACTGGTTGATGAATACACAGATCGTGCGCGACTTGTGCAGGTTGCCGGTAAGTTTGCGCATTGCCTGACTCATCAAGCGTGCCTGGAGTCCAACGTGGGTATCGCCCATCTCTCCCTCGATCTCAGCGCGAGGCACGAGTGCTGCGACTGAGTCGACGACTAGAACATCGAGTGCTCCAGAGCGGATCAGCATGTCTGCGATCTCGAGACCCTGCTCACCTGTGTCCGGCTGCGAGATGAGCAAATCATCGACATTGACTCCAATTGCCTTTGCGTAGACAGGGTCGAGAGCGTGCTCTGCATCAATGTATGCACATACCCCACCATTGCGCTGTGCCTCGGCTACTACGTGAAGGGCAAGTGTTGACTTACCGGAGGACTCTGGGCCGAAGATCTCGATAACGCGCCCACGTGGTAGCCCGCCTATTCCGAGCGCAAGGTCGAGAGCGAGTGCACCGGTTGAGATGGCCTCGATGCCGACGTTGCCCTGCTCGCCGAGGCGCATGATTGACCCCGTACCGAACTGCTTCTCGATCTGGCCTAATGCCATCTCGAGTGCTTTATCTCTCTCGACCGTATTTCCACCGGTCTCGCGAATCCCTGGGGTGGGCTTTGGGGTCTTGGCTGCCTTAGTGGGTCTCATGGCTTTATCTCTCTATCTCTCTGCGGGCCACTCTGGACCCTGGGCTGTGAACTGTGGAGTGTGATTGGGTTGTAATTACGGGTTGAAATTTGCTTGCTCTGTGTTGCTCTGTGTTGCTTTGTCTCGACTCGGTCTTTAGGGGGGAGTTGCTGTCTTAGTTGCTGTCTTAGAAGTTATGTGAAGCCTGTGACAGTCATGGAGGTCCCCCCAAGACTGCGAACTTCAAGTGGGTTATTTGCGCACTCCGGCACGATACAACGAACACCCGTTCGCATCGTGGATTATTTGGCCAAATTCTCAAAAAAATCAGATTTCCCAGTGCTGACAAGGCTTTTTACAGAGAGAGTAAGGGTCTATGCCCGCATTTCTTATCTGACTACCAAACAATCACGGGGTCTCGAGCGACTCCGGGGCTGGGGCTCAGCCTCTAGCGCCCCAACCTGATGGTGCCAATCTGAGCAAATGGCACATCTCCCTTGGAGCCCCTGGACTTGGGAGCATCCAGCAGAAGAATCTCCTCAACTCGCCAAGGCTCTCCAATAGCAACCCCCTCGAGAGCGGCAATATCTGGTCTTAGATCTGCCTTGCGATTCAATCGAGCAATTGTTAATTGGGGCGTAAAAATATGTGGAGCAATACGAATCCCATGAACGCGTGCAGCCTCGAGCACTAGTAAATGTGCGGCGCGTAATCCAGACTCTGCGTCTTCTATTCCTAGCCAAAATACTTCGGCTCTACGCGCTTCAGGAAACGAACCTGCACCGCGTAGACGCACCGTAAACGGATCGATCACGCCAACTCGCTCTGAAAGGTCTTGCAAAAAAGTATCTACACCGTTTACTCGCCCAAGAAAATCTATAGATATATGCAGACGTATCGGAGTAGTCCATTGCATGAGGCGAGACGATTCGCGTGGCAGTAATGAAGTAACTGCCTCGACGACCTGTAGGGGCGGGACTACAGCAACAAATAAACGTCGTAGCGAATCATTGAAACTATTCACGCAAGTGCATCGAGGCGCATACGCAGAAGATTCATTAGCGAGATCGTCGAGAACTGCCTGATGCGTTCACGATCCCCTGGCAAACGTGCGGTTACTGCCTCAACTGGAAGGCCAGGCAGAGCAAGCCCAAACCAAACTGTTCCTACAGGAGCTCCGTCTTGAGAATCAGGGCCAGCTACACCGGTAACAGATATGCCTACGTCGGAACCAAGCACTCGACGAGCACCCTCCGCCATCTCCATAGCGCATTCAGCACTCACCACCTGCTCTGAGGTAACACCTAGCAATGACTGCTTGACCTCAGTTGCATACGCTCCAATTGTGCCTTTGAATGTCGCGCTTGCCCCGGGCACTCCAGCAATGCGCGAACCAACTAGGCCTCCAGTTAACGACTCAGCGACACCGAGTGTCCAGCCGCGAGCCCCTAGGCGCGAGAGGACAGCCTCCTCCATGGTCTCGTCATCGACTGCAAAAATGAGATCTCCCAGAGTCGAGCGCAACTTCGCCTCCTCTGGAGCGATGAGTGCTGCGGCCGCCTCGAGTGTCGGGGCCTTTGCAGTTAGACGCACCACAATTCCCTCAATACCGCGCGCCAGAAACGCTATTGACGGATTCGACTGATCATCGACCTGTCTCGCAATCATCTCTGCGAGCCCGGACTCCGATGCCCCCCATGTCTTTAGTGACCGATTGAGGATCACCGCGCGCTCCCCTGTTCTCTCTAAAAGATCAGGGATTACATGTTCATTTACCATGCGCTGCATCTCGTATGGAACGCCCGGGACTGCGTATATAACGCGCCCATTAAATTCACACTTCAGCCCAGGTGCGGTACCGATCGGATTAGGAATTACATCCCCGCCGACTGGAACATCTGCCTGTCGAAGATTGTTCTCTGGCATCTGTCTCCCTCGACCACCAAAGAGGGATGCGATCCAATCGACTAATTCCTCCCTGCGCTCCAGAGGTACGCCCATAGCTTGAGCGATTGCCTCACGAGTTAAATCATCAGGTGTGGGGCCTAGACCACCGCAGATAATGACTGCGTCCGCTGTCTCAAGCATGGACTCAATACAGCGCACAACGCGATCAAGATTGTCCCCGATCTTTCGGTGCTCGTAGGTATCGATACCGGCGCTCGCTAATTGCTCGCCGATCCATGAAGAGTTCGTATCTACGATCTGCCCGAGTAGTAACTCTGTCCCGACAGCGAGCACATCTACCTTCACGAATTCTCTCCACGTATTGGGCGGCGAGCAGCCGCTATTACATCGATTCCTGATACGACGGTGAGCACAACTGCTCCCCAAATTGCGCTCAGCCATAGCCAACGCAGATCGGCGGTAAGCGGCAGCAGCACAAACCCAATCGCAGCCATCTGTATAAACGTTTTCCACTTACCTAGTTGGCGTGCCGGTAGTGAAATGCCCTTTCGACCTTCGATTGAACGGTAGATAGAGATAAGCACCTCGCGCCCAGCAATCACGATGACAGGGATCCAGGAAATATCACCACGAATGGCGAGCGCACTAAACCCACCGACGGCGAGAAACTTATCGGCGAGTGGATCCAAGAATGCACCTGCACGAGTAGTGCCATCGCGCCGCGCTATCCAACCATCAAGGCCGTCTGTGACACTCAAAACAAACCAGAGGCCAACGGTCAACCAAGTTGAGCCCACATCGACAACCAAGAAGAGCGCAGGAATCGCTAAGACCAAGCGCAGAGACGTAATGACATTGGCTGGGGTACGAATTGCGCCCGGACCAAACCTACGTAGGCGCTCCATAGGTGCACTCATGAGGAGACCCCTGCCCTCACCGGATCCGCAATCAGATCTGGGCCTATTGCTTCTCGAATTCGCACTGTGATTAAAGCACCAGGCCTAGCAAAGGCCTCCGATACACGTACTACACCATCGATCTCAGGGGCTTCACGATGTGTGCGCCCTACTGCGTCTCCGCCCTCAGTCGAGTCGATTAGTACCTGTGCCTCCATCCCAACGAGCGAGTCGCGTAGGGCCGCGGTAATTGGGTCTTGAATCTCAGAGCACTCGCGCAGTCGCTCTTGGATGGTCGCGTCATCAACGGTGCGATCAAGAGTTAACGCAGCGGTACCTTCCTCCGGAGAGAAAGCAAAGAGTCCAGCCCAATCGAGGGAGGCAGCCCCAAGAAAATCGAGCAACTCAGAGTGGTCTTGCTCTGTCTCTCCTGGGAACCCAACTATGAAAGATGAGCGAAATGCAGCCTCTGGCTCAGCTGCTCTAATCCCATCAATCGCCTTGAGAAATTTATCCCCGTTACCCCAGCGCTTCATACGACGCAGCAGTGGAGCAGATGCGTGCTGAAGCGATAGATCGAAATAGGGAACTACCGACTCAAGCTCAAGCATCGTGGAGATGAGCGGGTCTCTAACCTCAGAGGGGTAGAGATATAGGAGCCTGACGCGCTGAAGCCCATCGGCCCTCAACTCATCGATATCGCGAAGTAGCTGCGCGAGTGCACGAGGATTTCCGGTATCACGACCATACGATGCAAGGTCCTGCGCTACGAGAACTAACTCATATGCACCGCCCTCGACAAGCGATCGCGACTCTAAGAGAATCGACTCTGGTGTACGCGATCTCTGTGCTCCACGAAATGACGGAATGGCGCAGAACGCGCAGGCTCGATCGCATCCCTCCGCGATTTTCACGTATGCCCAAGGTGCACGCGGAGCGGGTCGAGGAAGGTCGAGTAGATCCCTCACTCCCCCGGATGGTCGACCAAGCAATACGGATGCGAGATCCCCTTCGCCTGCGAAACCTACGACAGCATCAACCTCAGGGAGAGCCTCCGCTAGTTCGTCACCGTAGCGTTCAGCCATGCAGCCGGTGACAACGATTCGTGCTCCGTCGCGGCGCCGATCTGAGAGCGCGAGGACTGTGTCGATGGACTCCTGACGAGCCGCCTCAATAAACGCACAGGTATTTACAACAACTAGGTCGGCCTCTTCAGGGGTATCAGCTGCGACTAGCCCATCTGCAAGAAGCGTCGCCGTTACCTTGTCTGAGTCGACAGCGTTCTTCGGGCAACCGAGGGTCTCGATGAAGAAGCGCTGTGCCATAAGCGCATCCTACCGATCTGCGCGGCGGCATCTACCTGCGAAGGGAAGGAATTAAGCGCGAGCCTGCATCTCTTCGAACTCCTCAACCGTCATCTGCACACTGCGAGCCTTTGAGCCCTCAGATGGACCAACAACGCCTTTATTCTCGAGCAGGTCCATGAGTCGCCCTGCTCTTGCAAAGCCGACGCGCAACTTGCGCTGAAGCATGCTCGTGCTACCGAGGCCACTGCGCACGACTAACTCCATTGCCTGCATGAGGAGTTCGTCATCGCCATCCTCGGCATCGCCGCTCGCCCCGGAAGAACCGTTCTCGGAGCCCTGAACTCCATCTACATACTGGACCTCAGTGACCTGACGTTTCCAGAATGCAACGACTTTACGGACGCAGTCTTCATCGACCCATGAGCCCTGCACACGTGCTGGACGACCAGATGCAGGTGCGGCAAGCATGTCGCCTTGGCCGATGAGCTTCTCGGCCCCTGCTTGATCGAGGATCACTCGGGAGTCGGCGATGCTTGTAACGCTGAACGCCAAGCGACTCGGAACATTCGCCTTGATCACACCGGTAATGACATCTACAGATGGACGCTGTGTAGCGATGATCAAATGGATTCCTACTGCACGCGCCATCTGGGCGATACGGCAGATGCTGTTCTCCACATCGCGAGCGGCGACCATCATTAGGTCGTTGAGCTCATCAATAACGATGACAATGAATGGAAGTCGGTCGTAGTTGCGTCCACCAAGAGGATCAGGGTTCTCGGCTGTCGGCAGGTCTCCGCGGTCGAACATGGCGTTGTAGCCAGTTATGTCGCGAGCCCCGATCTCGGCGAGAAGTTCGTAGCGCATCTCCATCTCGCGTACACACCACTCGAGTGCATTTGCAGCGCGTTTTGGATTCGCCACTACCTCTGTCAAGAGGTGAGGAAGCCCGTTGTATTGCCCGAGCTCTACACGCTTGGGGTCTACAAGAATAAGACGAACCTGATCTGGCGTAGAGCGCAGAAGCAGCGAGGTGATGATGCTGTTTATGCATGAAGATTTTCCGGAACCCGTTGCACCAGCAATTAGGAGGTGAGGCATGGTTGCAAGATTTAGCATTACAGAGGTGCCTGCAATATCGCGCCCGAGGCCTACCTCAAGAGGGTGTGTTGCCTTGGCGGCCTCTTCAGAGGTGAGAATATCGCCAAGCGTTATGAGTTGACGTTGCTTATTTGGAACCTCAACGCCGATCGCTGAGCGCCCTGGAATCGGTGCCAAGATGCGCACATCAGCACTCGCCATTGCATATGCAATGTCATGACTTAGCCCCGTAACTTTATTGACTTTGACTCCGGCAGCTAACTCGAGTTCGTAGCGCGTAACGGTGGGCCCAACAGTCATTCCTACAAGCTGTGCATCGACTCCAAAGTCTCTAAGCGTCTGCTCTAAGACTGCTCCAGATGCCTCGATTCCACGTGTATCGAGCTCTTTATGCTGCGATAGACGCAGCAGGTTCACAGGTGGCAACTCCCAGTTGGTATGGGCGGGGACGCTCACATCAAGTCGCAGATCCTCTGCTTGCTCGTTCTCATCATCGGCCAACTCGCTAGAGACCTCGGGGAGAACCTCTTGAGTCACTACTTGAGGGACTACCGCAACGGCAGGCTCAGGCGCATCGATTTGAGTATCGGCATCAGTATCTGGAGTTGTGACTGTCTCAACGGTGACTCGACGCTTGCGTACCGGCTTCTCCTCGGCCTCGGCAGACTCGAGTTCATCATCGAGGTTTAGGTCATCTGATTCATCCGCATCAGCGTCAGAACTTCCGTCAAGCTCTAGGAAGCGACT